>JBEKXE010000003.1:0-63587 GCA_049512335.1 Candidatus Lustribacter sp. | reverse complement strand
GATCCAGGGCATGTCGAACGGCGCGGCGATCGCCTCGGCCGTCATCTCGGGCGCGCTCGACGTCGGCTGGTCGGACGTCATTTCGCTCGCCGCCGCGTACAAGCGCGGATTGCCGGTCGTCATCATCGGCGCCGGCGGCATCCACACGCCCGGATCGCTGGCGACGCAGTTGATGGTGCGCAAGGATTCACCGCTCCACACCGCCGCCGACCTGACCGGCAAGATCATCGGCTGTACGGGGCTCGACAACGTCGGGCAGTTCGGACCCGAGCTGTGGATCGATCAGAACGGCGGGCAGTCGAGCACGGTCAAGTTCATCGAGGTGCCGTTGCCCGCGCTGCCGGCCGCGCTGCAGCAAGGGCGCGTCGACGCGGCCTGGCTCGCCGAGCCGTTCATCCACGCAGCCGAACCCTTCGCGCGCACGTTCGCGCTGTGCTTCGACGCGGTGGCGCCGACGTGGATGCTCGGCGGGTGGTTCACGACCCCGGCGTGGGCGAGCGCGCACCGCGACGCGGTCGCCGCGTTTCGCGCGGTGATGAGCAAAACGGCGACGTGGGCGAACGCGAATCAGGCGCAAAGTGCGGTCATCCTGGCGAAGTACGCGAATCTCGACCCGAATCTCTTGAAGAACATGCACCGCATCGCGTACGGGACGCGGCCCGAAGCGGCGCAGCTTCAGCCGGTGATCGATCTGGCCGCGCGCTACGGCGCGATCGCCGCGCCGTTCCCGGCGCAACAGTTGATGTACTCGCCTTAGCGCTCAGGTTTCCCAGAGCTCGGACACGAACAGGTCCTCGCAGACGAGGCGGCGCTTCGAGAGTCCTTGCTCGAAATGATAACGCAAGAACGTGTCGAGCGTCTTGCGGTTTGCCGCGAGGCCGTACGGCCACCAGTCGTCGCCCATCAGCGCGCGGTTCTCATCCATCAGCCGGCTGAACCACGGGATCATCATCGGCGCGTGCTGGAACATCGACGCGCCCAGATACTGCTTCACCGCCAGGTCCTTGGCGTCGCAAAACCCGCGGTAGACCGCTTGCGCGAGCCCGGGATGCTTTTCGTGAACGTCCTTGCGGATCACCACGGTGTGCATGATCGGAAAGATCGCGGTGCGCGCGAAATACGCTCTCTCGACGTCCTCGTAGTCGTCGAACAGGCGGCCGACCTGCGGTGATTTTTTGAGCATGCACTGCGGCACGATGGCCGAGAACAGCGCGTCGATGGCGCCGGACTCGAGCATCGGCCCCAAAGCCTGACCCGGCGGCGCCGGCGACACGTCGACGTTCGCCGGATGCGGCTGCGCGATGAAATCGTGCGGTGCTTGCGGGCGGTCCGCGCCGCCGATGATCCAGCGACAGCGATCGGGGGTGACGCCGTAGTCGTCGGCGAGGATGCCTTTGGCCCACACGCCGGCGTCGTGGCCGTAGGTCAGCAGCTCGCCGGCGGTTTTGCCGGCCAGGTCCCGCGGCGAGGTGATGCCGGCGTTCCGGTTGACGAACACCGCCGAATGGCGGAAGAAGCGGTTCGGGAACACCGGGATCGCGACGAACGGCGGATCGTCGAGGTCGAGCGTGCGCAGGTAGAAGGTCAAGCCCAATTCCGACACGTCGAATTCGCGCCCGCGCACCATCCGCTCGAAGATGTCGGACACGATGACGTCGCTGCGATAGGTGAGGTCGACGCCGGCGATCCCGGCGCTGCCGTCGGTCAGCGCGCGGGTGCGATCGTAGTTCCAGAAGGCGAAATTGAGTTTGAGCGCGGCCAACTCAGTGCGGCGCGCCGTTGGCGTGCTGCGTCGGAAGCTCCACGCTTTCCGCGAGCGGGCGCCAGGTTTTCGTCGGCAGGCCCGAGCTGAGTGCGTCCATCTCGCGGTACAGCAGCCGGCGCAACAGCGCGATGCCCGCGTCCGACCGCCCCAGCGTCTCGTGCTCGCGGTCGACCAGCGGACCTTGCCCGACTTGCGCGACGTAGTCTTGGGCGTTCGTCAGGTCGGAGTATTTGTCGGGCGGATAGGCAAAGTCGTTGAAGAGCGCGTCGTGGTGATCGGCCGGGTCGTAGTTTTCGTGCTCGGCCCAGTCGGCCTCGAGCGCCGGAACCTGATCGGCGGGCAGGTCGGGCATCGCGTACATGTGCATCCGCTGCGTGTGCGTGTCGTCGATCGGCACGTTCCAGATCGCGACGTGCATCCAGCCGCCGCCCGGGACCGGACCGGGTACGATGATGTGGTTGTTGTTCGGAAACGTCCAGTCGCTGACGCGCACGTTGCCCGGACCGCGCGTCGCGATTTGCCGGATGCCGGCTTCGGTCTCGAGGTATTCCAGCTCCGGAATCTGTTGCGAGACGTGTTGGATGAAGCGGCCCTGTTCGCGGCCGATCGCGTGCACGAAGCTCACGTGGACGGCGTCCATCGAGTTCTCGACGAACTGCAGCCAATTGCTCGGCCACGCCTGGCGGCGGGTCACGTGAAAGCCGTTGCCTTCCCAACACGGTTTGCGCGGCAATTCGAACGGCGGCGGATCGCCGTCGCCCATGTATGCGAAGACGAGACCGCCGTAGTCCACCACCGGATAGCCGGCGATCCTGACGTTCGGCAGGCCCGTATCGCGTTCGGCCGGCCGCAGCGTGCACTGTCCGCGCCCGTCGTACGTCCAGCCGTGATAGATGCAGCGGATCTCCTCGCCGTCGACCCAGCCGGTGTGCAAGAACGTCAAGCGGTGCGCGCACCGCCCGCCGACGAGGTGCGGAACGCCGGCCGGCGAGCGGTACAGCGCCAAATCCTCACCGAAGACGCGTACCGCGCGCGCGGCGCCCGGCGCGACGTGCTTCGAGATCGCCACGGGCTGCCAGAAGCGGCGCAACAGCCGGCCCATCGGAGCGTCGCCTTCGATCAGCGCCAGTTGCCGTAGGCGCTCACCGCGTTGATGGACCCGGTCCTCGACGGTCATAGCCGGGCATTCGCGCGCGAGGCGATCATCGCCCGCACGGCCGCGACGATCGCCTCGTACGCCGGCCGTCGATACGCCCAGTGCTCGCCGTCGGGCGGTGGAAACACCGCCATCGTCGCGTTCGCTTCGAAGACGGCGAGCTTGCCGTCCGGCGTGATGCCGAAATCGGCGCCGCCGTAGTCGAGGCCGAGCGTGCGGCGCACTTCATCGAGCGCGGCGATCGCGGGCGCGCCGAGCGCGGCGCGCGGATCGGCCAGAAACGCGCGCTCCTCGTCGCGGTGATCCGCGCGGTCGGACATGTCGCTCGAGAAGTAGTGCACCTTCCATTCGCTCGAGACCGCGAGATGGACCGGATAGGACCGGCCGTCGATGAACAGCATGCGGTACTTGCGCAAGAAGCCGTCGGCGCCGCGCGTGTCCATGAACGCGATGACGAACAGCTCGTCACCCGGCAGCCGCGCCAGGGCATCCGGCAGAGCATCAGCCTCCGCGACCAGTTCGAAGTGCCGGCCTTCCTGGTGACCGGGCGCGCGCACGAGCAGCGGAAACGTCCAGTTCCGTGCCGTCAGCTCGGCGGCCGTGATCGCCGCGCGCGGTACGAGCTCGGTGCGCGCGACCGCCACGCCCGGGAGCGCGCCGAGCCGGTGCGCGTTCATCGCCCGCCCGGTGGCCAGTACGCGCTCGGGATCGTTGATCACCGGCGCCGTCGAGGTGGCGAGCAGCGCCTGCGTTCGTTCGAGCGCGGTCTTGCAGCGGTCGGCGTCGCCGATCGCGTTGAACACGACGTCGTGCGGCGCGAGCGGCCGGCCGGTGCGGAACGCGTCGGCGAGCATCACGGTGGTTTGCATCGTGTTGCTGTCGAGATAGCGGTGCACGACGACGTCGCCGCCGCGGCCGGAGATGACGAGCAGCAGCCGCACGCGCGGCGGCCCGTCACCCGTGTAGGCCAGCGTCGTCGACGCGTTTTTCGCGAACGCCCGCTCCCAGTGGAATTCCGCCCGCGTCGTATCGCCGGTCCCCTCGTAGAGCTGCGCCAAGGCGTGATGGGCGGCGAAGAACTCCGCGTCGACCGCGAGGGCGGCCTGGTACTGGCTCGTCGCGCTGGCGATTTCCCGTTGCGCCAACAGCGCGTGGCCCAAGTTGACGTGGGTGATCAGCGCCAGCGGATGGTGCGTGAGTGCTTGGGTGAAGAACTGCCGGGCCTTCTCGGTGTCGCCGCGGTGCAGCAGCATCGATCCGAGATTGGTGAGGGTGCCGAGATGGCGGAAGTCGCGTTGCAGAACCGCGACGTAGGCCTCGACCGCGGCTTCGGTCCGCCCGACATCCTCGAGGCAGCAGGCGCGTTCGAACAACACCTCGATCGCATCGGGTGAGGCTGCCAAGCGCCGCTCGATCTCGATGAGTTCCGTGCTGTCGCCGTACCGCCGCGGTGCGATCCGCATCGCTGGTCCTACGCGGTGCGCCGTCATCCGGCCTCGGCGAACATCCGGCAGGGTTCCGCAGGCGACGAGAGGGAGTAGCCGTCATGCGATTCTCCATTGGTCTCGCGGTTGCTGCGTTCGCCGGCCTGTGCGCCGCAGCAGCACCGGCTCTCGCGCAAACTGCTCCCGCCACGTCGCCGTTACGCGTCGAGGCCGACATCGTCACCGGCGCCGTCAACGGTCCGGGCGTCCAGGGCGTGACCTGCGTGTCGCAGAGCGTCTTCTTCCCGGGCAGCACGGTGATCTTCCGGGCCATCGTCTCCGACGCCAACGGCACGGCGCTGACCGCCGATCAGCTCAAGGCGCGCGGCGTGAAGGTCGTCGTGACGACCGGTGAAGGCGCGCAGATTCCACTCGTGTATGAAGTCCATCCGCCGCCGAACGTCCCGGCGCCCGCCCGCGAATACTACTTCGCCGGGGCGTACCATATCTCGGATAGCCACCCGACCGGCATGCTGCCCTGGTCGTTGACGGTCAGCGACGCCCAAGGCCACACGGTGAAGTTCGCGCCGATCGGCGACACCCTCGGAAGCGGCGCTCTGCAAATCGCTGCGAAGGCGGCCCCGGCGGCGAAATGATTCGCCGGCCGCTCGTGGCGTTGGCCGCGGCGGCAGCGTTGTGCGCCGTGGTTTCGACTGCGCGCGCGCAGACCGACGGTGCCCGGCTGACGTTTGCGCCCATCGGCGCGATCGTCGGCACGCCGGTGACGGCGCGCGCGGTCGGGCTTCCGCCCAACGCGCGTTTCGCCCTGATCTGGCGCAGCGTGAAGCCGGCCTGGCACGTCGAGGGGCCGAAGTTCTACGGGATCGTGGCGCCCCAGACGGCGCGCACGCTGCTGGTCGCGACCAGCGACGCCGCCGGCACGCTCACCGTGCGCTTCACGGTCCCTGAAGACTTCGGCTACCTGCACGACGTCGAACTGCACCCGGCGTCCGGCGGCCCGCTCGTCGCGCACCAGGGCTTCACCGTGATCCCGCACCTGACGATCCAGCCGGCCTCCGGTCCGCCGGGAACGCCGATCACCATCACCTTCACCGGCGGCGGCTACCGTTTCTATCAAGCGGTTTGGCACTTGCTCTACGACGGCGCGCAGACCGGGTGGCTGTCCGCGATGACGACCAACGGCACCGCGCGCGTGACGATCCGCGCGACCGGCGAGGCCGGCTCGCACACCCTGCAAGCGATCGAAGGCCACGCCGGACCGTACCTCAACCTGCAGCAGAGTCCCGACTACCAGCCGCTGATCCCGATGGTGCTCGCGGCGCAATTTCGAATCGTCGCCGGCAAAGCGCTCGCGGTAGCGCCGGCCGCATCGCAGCGGTTGCCGCGCGCGCCGGCCGCCGATCCGCCGGCGCCGGCCGGAACGCCGCAGCTCGACGCCGACTTCGCGAGCGGAACCGTCGGCAGCCCGCTCACCGTGCGCGGAAGCGGTTTCGCGCCGCGCACGCCGATCGCCGTCGAATGGGAAACCGTGGTCGGCAATCGGCTGAGCGCGAGCGGTTGGGACGCGCGGCGCGTGCCGTTGGCGACCGTGACCAGCGACGCGAGCGGAGCGTTCGCGCTGCGGCTGAAGACGCCGGCCGATCTCGGCGGAGGGCATCGCGTGATCGCGCACGCCGCGAGCGGTCCCGACGTCGCGAACGAGGCCGCGTTCGCCTACACGATCACACCGCAACTCGATCCGATCGTGCCGGCCGTCGTGCGCCCCGGCGCTTCGATCGCGATTCACCTCACCGGCATCGGTTGGACGGAGACCGGCAACACCTACACGCTCGACCTCGACAACGGTTACATGGGATACGCCTGCGGGTTCAACAGCCAAGGCGACGTCGCGATCGCGCTGCGCGCGCCGGGCCGGCCGGGGCGGCACTACATCGACCTCTACCCGACGATCTACACCGGGAAGATCCTCGATCCGGGCGCGCCGGCCGACCTGCTGGCGGTCGCGGGCGGGTATTTCCTGCAGCCGATGCTCAACGCGCGCGACCATCCGGGCGAACGTCTTCCCGCCTTTCACCTCGCGTTCGACGTTCGCTAGCCGGCGCGCCGGCGGCCAGGTGTTCGCCAAGGCTCCTGCGTACGCCACCTTACGGAGGTAGACATGACCGCACGCTTTCGCATCTTCGGCCTGCTCGCGCTCGTCCTGACGCTCGGCCTCGTGATCGATCTGGCCGGGTCGTTGCGGGCCCAGCCTCCCGCGGCGGTGGCCTTGAGCGGACGCGTCAGCTCGGCCGCCGAGGGCCCGATGGAAGGCGTCGACGTGACCGCGCGCAAGGCCGGTTCGACGATGGCGATCACCGTGATCACCGACGAGCGCGGCCAGTATCACTTCCCGGCCTCCTACCTCACGCCCGGCACGTACGCGTTGACGATCCGTGCGGCCGGCTACGTGTTGCCGAAGCCGGCCGCCGCTGCCGTCGTGGCCGGCAAGACCACGCAGCGCGATTTGGCGCTAGGCAAGACCAACGATCTCGAAGACCAGATGTCCAACGGCGACTGGCTGGCCAGCGTGCCCGGGACGCTGGAGCAGAAGAACAACCTGTTGCAATGCGTCGACTGCCACACGCTGCAGCGCGTCGTCGACTCCTACCACACCGCGGCCGAGTTCAAGAACATCGTTCTGCCGCGCATGGTGAACTACTCGAACAACAGCTTCTGGCTTTTGCCGCAAGCGTTCAAGACGAACCGGCCGCGTCCGCCGTTCCCCGACGACGTCGCGGAGTATCTGGCCAGCATCAATCAAAGCAGCGGCCCGCGCAAATGGCCGCTCAAGCAGCTGCCGCGCCTCAAGGGTGCGTCGACGCACGTCATCATTACCGAATACGATCTGCCGAGTCGCCTCGTTCAGCCCCACGACGTGATCCTGACGCCCGACGGCACGGTCTGGTACTCGGACTTCGGCGAGCAGAACATGGGAGAATTGAATCCCAAGACCGGCCAAGTGACGCAGTATCCGGTACCGGCCCTCAAGCCCGACGGCATCAAGGGCGAACTCGAGATCGACCAGGATCCCGCGGGCGACTTGTGGCTGGCGAACATGTTCCAGGGTCAGATCGACAAGTTCGATCCGAAGACGAAGACCTTCACGACCTATCCGGTCCCGGCGGCCGAGCATCCCGATTTCACTCAGGAGTCGATGGTGATGCCGGTTCACGACAACGTCGACGGTATGGTCTGGACGAACAATCAGGACAACCATTCGTTCCGCGGCCTGGACACGAAGACCGGCACCTTCAAGTCGTACGGCCCGTACTACTATCCGGACTCGACCACGCACACGTTCAACGCGTACGGGATCGTCTCGGACAAAGCGAACACGTTGTGGCTGATGGACTTCGGCGGCACCGCGATCGCGCATTTCAATCCCGCCGCCGGCACGTTCAAGATCATGCCGACGCCGACGGCGTTGTCCCGGCCGCGGCGCGGACGCGTCGACGATCGCACCGGCATCTTCTGGTTCGCCGAATACGGCGCCAACCGGATCGGCATGTACGATACGAAAGCGGGCGACGACGGTACGATCAAAGAGTTCGAGATGCCGACGCCGTTCGACTCACCCTACGACGTGGTCGCCGACAAGAACGGGAACGTTTGGGCAGGCTCGATGGTCACCGATCGGATCTCGATGCTGAACCCGGCGACCGGCCAGGCGATCGACTACCAGCTCCCGCACGATACGAACACGCGCCGGGTATGGGTCGACAACAGCACCTCGCCGGTGACGTTCTGGACCGGCAACAACCACGGGGCGTCGATCGTTCGCCTGCAGCAGTTGCCGTAATGCAGCCGCTCGTGCACGTATCGCGCCGGAGCGCATTGGCGCTGACCGCGGCGGCGCCGTTTGCGCTGGCCGCCGTGCGGCCGGCAACGGCGCAGGCCGTCACGCTCAAGACCGGAACGTCGCCGACCGACGCGTACGCCGAGCCGCTGTACTTCGCGCCGTCCGGCATCGCGGCGAAAGCGGGCATCGCGCTCGACGTCAGCCTGTTCTCGAGCAGCACGGCTACCGCCGCGGGCTGCGCGTCGGGCGCGCTCGACGTCGGCGTCGCCGATCCGATCGCGATCGCCAACGGCGTGGTGCACGGAATCCCGTTTCGCATGCTGGCGCCGTGCTCGGTGTACACCGGCGTCACGACGTCGTACGTCTGCGTGGCGCGTTCGTCCTCGATCGCTTCGGCGAAAGATCTCAACGGCGCGACGTTGGGCACGGTGACCGTTTCCTCATCGGTGGCGTTCGTCGCCGTGCGCGCGTGGCTGGCCAGCAACGGTGCCGATCTCTCGACGATCAAATTCGTCGAGATGCCGTACGCCGGGATGGCCGCCGCGATCGAACGCGGGACGATCGCCGCGGCGTCGATCGCCGAACCGTTCATCTCGCAGCTGCCGCCCGACGTGAAGATTCTGGCGAATCCGAACGAAGCGATGGGACACTACGCAACCAGCGTCTGGTTTGCTACGGCGCCGTGGATCGCGAACAACGCCGCCGTGGTGCGGCGCCTGGTCCCGACGATCTACGAGGTCGCGCGCTGGTGCAACGACCACCAAAGCGAAACCGGCGCAGCGCTGGTTGCCGCGACGCACCTCGATCCCGACCGCGTGAAAACGATGCATCGCGCGACCTTCGTGACCGCGCCGGAGACGGCGCCGATCGAAGTGTCGCTGGCGGCGGCGGTCAAGTACGGCGTGCTCAGCCGCCCGGTCGGTCTCGCGGAACTGATGGCGACGCCCTAGAGGATTCGCTTCAAGCGAATCCCTGAGCTTGTCGAAGGACGTTCGGCCCCTCACGATTTTCGCAGCGGAGTGTTTCCCGGGGCCGAGCCGCCTAGCCGGCGTCGATCATCGACGCCGCGGTGAAGCCGGCCGGCACGAAGTTGAATTTGATCGCCGCGTCGACGAGCGGTTGGATGAGCCGGATGTCGAGCGACGTCGCGAGGATCTGCTGCGGCAGGGAGAGGATCGTGGCCGGCTCGACGCCGGTGAACTTGGAAATGACGGGCACCAGTTCGTTGCGGTGATCGTTGGCATACGCGCTCGCTTCATCGACGACGCGCCGGAACGTCGCCACGGCGGTCTTGTTCTTGGCGATGTAGTCGGCGGTCGCGAAGAAGCCCGCTTGCAGAAAGCGGCGTGCGATCGCGGTATTGGGGTACGCGAGCAGACGTACGCGGCCGCTCGCCAACGCCTGGCCGAATTGTGGATTCGGCAGCGTGCCGGCATCGACGCGACCGGCTTCCACCGCAGCGGCCATCGCCGTCGCCGGCAGTTCGACGTAGCGTAAGGATTTCCAATCGCCGCCCGTTGCGTCGACCCAGGCCATCGTGCCGAGCGCGGTCAGGTCGTTGAGCGCGCCGACGCCCATGATCTTGCCGTTGCAGTCCTTGCCCGTCTTGATCGTCGAGTTGACGGGTGCGATCAGTCCGGCAGTGGGAGCGTCACCGTTGTAGATGCCGGCCGGCGCGACGAGCACGAATTCGATGCCCTTGGAGCGTCCGGTGAGGAGCGAGACCAAGCTCGACTTCCCGATGTTGACCGCACCGCCGGCGACCGCCGCGGCGACGGCGGATCCGCTGTTGGCTTTCTGCACGACGACGTCGAGGCCGGCTTTGCGGAATGCACCGGTCTCGAGCGCCCAGAGTAATCCGGCCAGATCGTCGTTCGGCGCCGACGCGACCGTGATCTGGGTGAGGCTTTGGGCGCTGGCGGCGAGCGGAAGTGCCGCCGTGCCGGCCAGAAATGCGGTTCGTTTCATGCTGAAGCCTCGATTCCGGAGAGAAATCCGCGTACCGCGGCGTTGAAGGCATCGGGCTCTTCGATGTGCGGCATGTGCGAGCTCGATTCAAAGCAGATCCATTCCGAGCGGGGGATGCGTTCGTGAATCGCGCCGACGATCTTGGGCGTCGCTTCGTCGTAGCGTCCGCTTAGGAGCAGCGTCGGGACGCGAATCTCGCCGAGACGAGCGGTGATGTCCCACGTCTTGAGCGTGCCGATGACGTGGAATTCGCTCGGACCGTTCATCACGTTGTAGACGAAGCCGTCGGCGGCGAGCGATTGCATCGTGCGTACCACGCAGTCGGGCCACGTTTCGAGCCGGCAGACGTGGCGGTGGTAGAAGACGTCGCACGCTGCGGCGTACGCCGGGTCGGCGGTCGTGCCGGCCGCTTCGTGGGAACTGAGCGTCCGCTCCACCTCCGGCGCCAGCTCCGAGCGCAGACGATTTGCCTCGCTGACCCAGAGCGTCATGCTCGCGGGCGAATCGGCCACGACGATCGATGCAAGCCCGGCGGGCCGGGTGAGCGCGTACTCCATCGCCAGCATTCCGCCCCAGGATTGGCCGAGCACGTGCACCTCACCGAGGCCGAGCTGATCGCGCAGCGCGTCGATCTCGGCCACGAACGTTTCGACGGTATAGAAGCCGGCGTCGGGCGGGTGATCGGATTTGCCGCAACCGATTTGATCGTAGAAGATCACTCGCCGGCCGAACCGCGCGAGCTCCTCCAACGGCTCGAGATACTGGTGCGTTGCCCCCGGCCCGCCGTGCAGCAGCAGCAACGGTAACCGTCCGGGAGCGTTTGAGCCGACCGAGCGATACCACGTGCGATGCCCGCGAAACGCGATGAAGCCTTCGGCCGACCTCATGATACGATGAGGCCTTCGGCGGGGATCGGCTGCCGCACGGCTTTGTATGCGGTGGCGATGTCGATGATCGGTTGCAGCATCCGGGGTTCGAGGGCCGTCGCGTAGCGCGCGCGCGTCATGCCGTTCACCACTGCGGGCTCCATCTTTGCGGTTTTCTCGACGACGACAGCGGTTTCGTCATGGTGGACGTCGGCCCACCGCGCCGTTTCGTAGATGGCTTTGCGCAACCGGTTCAGGGCGTCCGCGTTCGCGCCCAACCAATCGCGCCGCGCGTAGAAGAACGTCAGCGGGAACGTTTTGGCGACCACGTCGTAGGGTTTCCCGAGCAGTCGCAAGCGGTCCTTATCGACCGACAGATGCGGCTCGCCCGGCACGGCACCGGCAATCGCGCCGCGCACGACCGACTCGATCATCCCCGACCCCGTCATCTCGACGAATTTCGTCTGCGCCGGGTCAGCGCCGTTCTGCCGCAGCCATTCGCGGGTCGAGATCTCGGGCAGCGAATGCAACGAATTCAAGGCGATCGATTGGCCTTCGAAGTCTTTGGCGCTACGGATCGGGCCGTCTTTGCTGACCACGAGCGCCGTCGTCGGAGCGCTGCTCGTGTAGAGTGCCGACGCCGCGAAGATGGCGAACGGAACGCCGGCGTTGATGGCGTTGGTAATCTGAATCACGTCGGCCAAACCGATGTCGAGCGCGCCGCCGGCACACGCTTGCAGTATCGCGCCGCCGCTCGCGAAGGTCGAAACGTCGACGTTCAAGCCGGCACGCGCGAACGCGCCGCTCGTTTGTCCGAAGTAGGGCTCGCTCAGCGTGTCGCCGAGCCCGGCGCCCATGCGCATGGCGGGGGCGGCTTGGGCCTGCACCACGTGGGGAGCAACGGCCGCCGCGGCCGCCAGTGTGAGCCAGTTGTTCCGCTTCATGCCGGTTCGTTCGCCTGGCGCAAGATGCGCAGCGTGATGAACGTTACGATGCCGACCGTCATCCACATGGCGCCGGCGGCCTTCGCGTTCAGCTCGGCGTTCCACAGCACGTAACCGATGATCGCGAAGCCGATCGCGGGGGCCACGAGATGGCGCAGCCAGTTGCGGCTCCGCTCGCGCCACATGAAATGCACGACGACCGCGACTTGCAGCACCAAGAATCCGAGCAGCGCGCCGAAACTCACCATCGACGCCAAGAGCTCGAGCCGCCCGGCGAGCGCGATCCCCGCCACCAGCGTCACGCCGGACACCAGGAGCAGCGCGCGTTCCGGCACTTTACGCGTGGGGTCGACGTGCGCGAGCGCGCGCGGCAACAGGCCGTCGCGGGCCATGCCGAAGAGAATGCGGGCCGTAGCGGCTTGGGCGGCGACGGCGCCGGCGAGCGCGGAAATGAAGATGCCGGGCACGGCCAGCAGAAACTTGAGGCCGGGGCCGCCGGCTTGCGCTGCGACGTCGTACATTGCCGCGTTCGTCGCTGCGCCGGCCGGCAGGCTCGTGCGATCCAGCACGAACAGCGATGCGATCCAGGTCTGCGCGATGAACAGCCCGGCCGCCACGCACAGCGAGAGCATCGTGGCGCGCGCGATCATCGGCGACCCGTGCCGGGATTCCTCGGAGAGGGTCGAGATGGCGTCGAAACCCAGGAAGCTCAGCACGGCCAGCGAGAGCGCGCCGAAAATGACCGCCGGCGTCAGTTCGGCCGGGTTGTACAACGGCGCCCACGAGAAATGCGCGCCCGCGACGTGATGGGCGATCGCTACCCAGCACGTGGCGCCGAAGATCAGCAAGATCGCGAGCTGGAACCCCAGCAGCACGAAGCTCGTGCGCGCGGTGGTCTCGATGCCGAAATAGTTCACGATCGTGGCCGCGACGACCATCACGGCGATGCAGAGCGGCTCCGAGAACGCCGGAAATACCGACTGGATCGCGATCGCGCACACGACGTACGAGATCGTCGGTATGAAGATGTAGTCGAGCAAGATGGCCCAGCCGGTGAAGAAGCCCACGACCGAACCGAGGCTCCTCGACGTGTACGAGTACACCGAACCGGCGACCGGAAACGCCGCGGCCATCGACATGTAACTCAGCGCCACGAACACCATCGCGACGAGCCCGACGATATAGACGAGCGGCACCATGCCGTGACTCGCATTGAACACGATGCCGAACGTGCCGACCGGTGTGATCGGGACGATGAAGACCAGCCCGTACACCAGCAAATCGAACAGGCTGAGCGAGCGTTTCAGCTCCTGCTTGTAACCGAAGGCGGCGATGCGGTCCGCGGTTGCCACGCGAAAAGGTTGCCTCCTCGAAGCGGCGGAACCCTTGCGTTGTGCGTGCACGAGGTGTGGTAAATCTGAATCGCGCCGCCGCCTTGCGCGCGCTCGGCGTGTTGGCCGGTGCGGCCGCCACGCTCGGAGCCGATGCGCCGCCGGCGCAGATCGTGGTGGGACCGGGCACCTCGCCCGATATGGCGGCGTTCTATCGCGGGATCGAGCAGGGGGCGTTCAAGAATGCGGGGCTCGACCTGCAAGTCCAATCCGTCGCCAACGGCGGATCGGGCATTGCGGCCACGATCGGCGGCTCGATCGACATCTCGTACGCGAATTTCTTCACGTTGACGCAGGCGTTCAGCCGGAACATTCCGATCCGGCTCGTCGCGCCGGGTACGATCTATCGCGCCACCTCGCCGACTGCGCGCTTGCTCGTCGGGCCGGACTCCGACTTGCGCGGCGCCGCGGACCTCGTCGGCAAGATCGTCGGCTTGAACCAACTCCACGATCTGCTTGCGCTCGCGATGTTTGCCTGGCTCGACCGCAACGGCGTCGACCGCACGAAGGTGCAGTTCGTCGAGGTTCCGCCGCGCTCGATGATGCCGGGCCTCATCTCGAAACACCTTGACGCGGCGTTCATCTTCGAACCGTACACGGGCTCGATGATGGCGCAGGGAGCCAAGGTGATCGGCACGCCGTTCGACGCGATCGCGCCGCGCTGGATGCCGACGGCTTGGTTTACGGTCGATGCGTGGTCCAAGGACCATCGCGCCGCCGCGCAGCGCTTCGCCGACGTGCTCACCGGCATCTATCCCTACGTCAACGCGCATTATGCGGAGCTGATCCCGCTGATCTCGAGCTTCTCGAAGCTGGCGCCGGACACACTGCGCACGATGACGCCGGTGTTCGCGACCCCGTCGTTCGACCGCGCGCTGATGCAGCCGGTGGTCGATGCGGCCTTCAAGTACGGCGAGATCGCCAAAACGTTCGACGCGCGCAGCATGCTGCTCTAGGAGATTCTCGTGACCGGGAAAATCAGGCTTCGCTCGATCGAGGCGATGGGTGAGAATTGGGCCACGATCATGCGCTGGGCCGACGCGGCCTTCCGGGCGGCCGGCTTCGAGACCGAACTCGAACGCAAGGGCCGCGACGGTCTCGACACGGTGCGCTGGCTGTCGAACGGTGAGACGGACGTGACGGTCAGCCTCACCTCCGCGTCGGCGATGGCGGACCGCGGCACCGGCGCGTATCGCGGCGAGCACCTGCACGTGCGCGGGCTGGCCGGTATGATCCATTCCGGCCACTACTTCTACAACATCGTCAAGGCCGACACCGGCGTGCGCGAATTCACGGACCTCGCGCGCCTGCGGCCCAAGCTCGGCTTGTGCATCGCCTCGCCGGGCTTCATCGCGGGCCAGATCGCGCGTGCGTACCTCTCGCGCTACGGCGTCGACGTCGACCGCGACATCCCGGCGTGGGGCGGTACGATGTACAACGTCATGCGGGAGTCGACGGCGCAGTGGATGGACGGCCGCGCCAACGCGCTGATGCGCGAGAACACGCGCTTCCAAGCCGTCGGCCAAGCCGCGCCGATCTACGACCTCAATTTTCTCTCCATGGACCGAGACATTGCGGAGTCGGTCGCCGCGGAGTACTGCCTCGACGTGGTCGAGGTTCCGGCGCGCTCGTTTCGCGGCCAGGACCGGCCGGTCATCACGGTGGCGAATCCCGGCTACTCGATCCTCGTGCGCGAAGAGCTCCCGGACGAGTTGGTCTACCGCCTCGCCCGGGCGCTCGACGTCGCGAGCGCGAGCCACGCCGTGAGCGAAGACATCTTTTACAGCCCGCGCCACGCACCGCACGCCGGCGCGCCGCTACACCCCGGCGCCGCCGCATACTACGCTGAAGTCTCCGCGCGCTACGCCTAAACGGCGCCGTTTCCTTGCAGCCGGTCATTTTCGCCGTGAAGCTGTAGAATATATGCTCGTCGTATCGGGATGATGCCGCCGGCAGGCGACTCGTCGGCGTCTCTTCCGATCGAAAGTCGCTAAGCGAGATTTCCGCCTCGAGCGGAAACTGGTCCAAGCTCGTGCCCATGCTCTAAGGGGAACTTAAAGCCTGTAAAGCGTCAATTATATTGCGAGTTTATTGCTGCCAGAGCGGCTGACGGAAAGGCCCGCAACCGAACTCAGCGGATCTTTTGCACAGCTCGAGGCATCGACGACGACCGCAATGGTCCTACGCACGACGTGCCGTGACGCGCAGGGTAGCTGCTGTAAAGTTAGACATGGAGAACCCCTGACAGCAGCAATATCACTAGCAAGACGCGAAACAGGGACAACGGGCGGAATGGCGGGGACGGCGGGCCGGACCGTATTGCGGCTATTATGGCTTTTCACCGTACTGGGGTGCCGGATACATGTATCCGGAGTCTTCCTCCGTCTCGCGAAAGGCCCATCACGGACTGAGGTCTCCAACCCATGATCGAACGCTTACCAGGCTTCCCCGACAACGTTCTCGCGTTTGTTTGCAGAGGGCGCGTAACGAAGGCGGACTATGATGCCGTTCTTGTTCCAGCCGTCCTGAACGTCCTAAGGACGCATGACAAGGTCCGGCTCTACTATGAAACTGCTGCAGATTTCGACGGTCTGGATCCAAGCGCTATGTGGGAAGACGTCAAGGTCGGGATGGAACACCTCACGCGCTGGGAACGAGCTGCGGTCGTCACGGACATCGACTGGATCTCATCGACGATGCGGTTCTTCGGCTTCCTTATGCCGGGCAGGATGAAGTTACTTCCGACCTCGGAAGCCGCGCAAGCACGTGCTTGGATCATCGCAGCGACTTGAGCTCGTAATCTTCGTGACTTCAAGGATGGCCTCCGGCAAGGTCCGGTGGGTGAGGCCGGCCAGTTGTAGGGGAGACACAACCGGATGAACTATCGGAAACGGTTCTTAGTCGATGGCAGCTCGAAGATACATCTTACGGATATCGACTCAGCGTATACGGGCAAGCTCGAATCGCGCGAAGAGGGCGACGTAGAAATGCAACGACACGTAGCAAGGCTCGACGCTCTTCAGTATCTACTCTACGCCGACGCAACTCAATCACTGCTTATTGTGCTGCAAGCTCTCGACGCCGGCGGGAAAGATGGCGTTGTGCGGCACCTCTTCAGCGGGATGAATCCTCAAGGCACGGTGGTCTTTGGGTTCAAGGAGCCTACGGCGGAAGAGCTCGCGCACGATTTCCTCTGGCGCGTGCATCGGCGAACGCCCGGCAAGGGGCAGATCACGATCTTCAATCGGTCCCACTACGAGGATGTGCTCGTTGTGCGCGTGCACAAGCTGGTTCCCAAATCGATTTGGTCGAAACGGTACGCTCTCATCAACGAGTTCGAAGAGACGCTTTGCCAAGGCGGCACGCGGATTCTCAAGTTCTACCTGCACATCAGTCCGGAAGAGCAACTTCGGCGATTCAAAGAGCGCCTCGATGATCCGGCGCGCAATTGGAAGATCAGCGAGTCGGACTACACGGAACGCGAGTTCTGGCCGAGTTATCGCGACGCTTATGAGGAGGCAATGGAGCGTACGAGTACCAAGCATGCGCCGTGGTACATCATCCCCGCCGATCATAAGTGGTTTCGTAATCTAGCAATCTCTCAAATCATCGCCGATACGATGGATGAGATGGACCTAAAGGTGCCGGCAGCCCGCGTCAACCTTGCCGACATTCGCCGGAAGTATCACAAAGCAGACGCCGAGCCGGCTGCGGTGCTTACCAGAGGTTGAAGCATCATCGCATTCGAATTGTTGTTTCGCTTGCGACGTCCACGCCTCCGACGCTGTTCGCCATTTTCCGATGGTTCTGGCTCCGCAAAAGCGCCGAGATCGCTTCTCAAATAACTTCGAGCAACTTTTGGCGCGGATTCCGCCGTTGACCAACAGATGTCGCCTGACAGACCGCGAGGAGGACATGGCTCAGCTAGAGGTCGAGCTGGAGCGGGTCGCCCCACGAGCTGAACGTGCTTTGGTTGTAGCCGCGCAGCCGGTTGTCGAACGCCGAGACGTAGATGCGCTGATATAAGACGATGCCGGGCGCATCCGCGTCGATCAGCCGTTGGAATTCGGCCGCGATTTGCTTGCGCTCCGCGGGATCGAAGCTCTGCTGGTAGCGCGCGTTGAGCGCGTCGACCTTCGGGTTGCAGTAGCGGTCGGTGTTGAAGCCGTTGGGCGGGAAGCTGGCGCACGTATAGAACGACGTGATGTCGGCGTACAGCGAGGCGCGTCCATTGGAGAACAGCGCGGCGTCGAAGCGTCCGCTCTGCAATATGCCGCCGGCCGATGACGGCGCGAAGAACTGGCTATCGGCCCACACGTGGATCGTCACGTTGACGCCGATCGCGCCCCAGTCGTCGTGCAGGAGGTTGGCCAGATTCGCGCTCGGCCGGTAACCGCCCGGAATCGCCAAGTCGATCGTCAGCGGAACCCCGTTCTTGCTCCGCATGCCGTCGGAGCCGCGTTTCCACCCGGCCGCGTCGAGCAGCGCCGCCGCACGCTTGGGATCGTACGGGAGCAGCGGCAACGCGAGGTAGTCCGGTGAGGCCGCGGCGATGACGGAGCGCTGCGCCAGGCCGTTGCCGAGCGCGACTTTGTCGACGATCGACTTCTGGTCGGTCGCCAAACGCAACGCGCGGCGGACGCGTGCGTCGCTGACCGACGGCCGCTGCACGTTGAAGTAGACGCCGCTCACGATCCCGCCCGGCGCCGTCGACACCGCCTTGCCGGGCAACGTGCGCACGCGCTGCGCGAGCGCGCCGTTGATCAGCGCCCAAAGATCCATCTCGCCGGTCTGCAGCTCGGTGAAGACGGTGTTCTCATCGGTGATCATCTTGTAGACGATGCGCGCGAGCTTCGCGTGACCGCGCCAGTAGTACGGGTTGGCCTCGAGCTCGACGTCGTCGCCGCGGTGGAAGGCCGTGTAGCGGAACGGACCGATGCCGACCGGCAGCGCGTTGAACGGTGCCTCGTTGATCTGCGTTCCGGGGCCGAGCACGTGCGCGGGCAGTACGCACGTCTGGTTGAGCGGGGAGAAATAGTCGGCCAGAAACAGCGCGTACGGTTTCTTGAAGCGGAACACCACCGTGTAGGAATCGGGCGCGGTGACGGCGGCCAAGCGCTCCCACGGCGTGCGGTCCACGACGTTGTTGGACGAGTCCATCACGACACGGAACGTGTAGGTGACGTCGGCGGCGCTGAACGGCGCGCCGTCGCTCCACTTCACGCCGCGGCGCAGATGCCAGGTGATCGTGCGGCCGTCGGCGCTGACGCCGCCGTTCGCTTTGCTCGGGACCACCGTGATCAGCTCGGGGATCGCTCGGCCCGCGGCGTCGAAGCGCACGAATTGCGCGCTGGTCAGCTCCGAGAGCGGTTGCAGCGGCGCTGCCGTTCCCAGCAGTGGATTGAGCGTGGTGAGGTCGTCCTCGTCGTAGTTGAAGGTCAGCGAATGCGGCGTGTACGCGCCCGCCGACCCGGCGCCGGCGACCAGCGCGAGCAGCAGTACGACCGCCGTCAGACTACGCCGGAACGCCGTGAAACTACGCCGGCGCGATGAAATCGCTGGCATTGAATGCTCCCGGTATGACCTTGTACTTGGCAGCGTCGTCGATCACCGGCTGGATCAGCCGCGGATCGAGCTCGGTGCCGTAATTCATGCGCGTCATCCGGGCGACGACGCCGGGGTCCATCTTGGTGAACTGCGCGAACACGCCGACGGTCTGCGCGTGGTGGCCGTTGGCATAGACGGACGCCTCGCGCAACGCGGCGCGAAATGCTGCGATCACGCCCGGGTTGGTGCGGGCGTAGTCGCGCGTGGCAAACCAGCACGTCTCGACGAACGACGGCGCGATCGCGGAATCGGTATCGGCGAGAAAGCGCACCTGCTTGCCGTCGAGCGCACTGCGCAGGTAGGGATCGACGGTATTGCCGACGTCGACGCGGCCGCTCTCGACCGCGCTGGGGATCGCGGCGGCCGGAATCTCGACCAGCTTGATGCTCGTCCAATCGCCGCCATGCGAATCGACCCACGCGTAGGCGCCGATCGTGAAGAGATCGTCGAGCGCCGAGACGGCGACCAGCTTACCGCTGACGTCGGCGCCGGTCTTGATCGGCGAATCGGCCCGCACGATCATGCCGCTGTGGGGGAGCGTCGGCCGGTAGATGCCGCCCGGAAAAATCAATACGATCGGCACGCCGTGCACGTGGGCGTCGATCACCGACATGATGCTGCCCTTGCCCAGGTCGTACGCGCCGCCGACGACGGCGGCGACGGTCGCAGATCCCGAGCGCATCGTGCTGAAGTGCGCGTCCAACCCGTGCGCGTGGAAGATGCCGGCTGCTTGCGCCCACAAGGCCGGCGTGTAGCCGTCCTCGGGCGTACCCGCGGCGCTGATCGTCACGAGTGTTTGCGCGCGCGCGGTCAGCGGCGCGGCAGCCAATGCTGCGGCGCCCGTCAGCATGGCGCCCCGCGCGATCACGGCAGCGTGAGTTGCGGCGTGATGCCGCGTTTGCGCATCTCTTCCAGCCAGATCTGATGGATGCGCGGATCCTGATCCTCGTATTCGATCTGGTTCCCGCCCTCTTTCACGCTGCGCGACGTCGCTTGTTTACGTTCGGCGGTGGCAATCGACTGGCGCCGTCCGGCGTCGGTGAGCGGATAGCGGATGTTGCCGAGGCCGGTCGCGACGTAGCGCGAGGCGTGGTTGCTGGTCACGAAATGCTGGTGGAACTGGCCCTCGCAGGGCGGGAAGACGACGCCGTGTTTCCAGTCGACGCGAATGAAATCGGTGCTGCCTTCATCCCACAACAGCGAGTAGCCGTCGCCGGTGAGCGTCAGGACGTGCGTCCCGGCTTTGTGGCGGTGGCCTTTCTTGTACGTCGCCGCCGCGATCTCCGAGATGTGCGCGTGCATGATCCCGTCGGCCAGCAAGAACTTGATGCTCATCGAGCCTTTGCCGCGGTCTTCCCACGGCGTGAGCTCGACCGTTCCCAGATCGGGGACGAAGTTCGTCTCCCACACGTCGTTGCCGGATCGCCCGAGGTGGAGGTCGCCGTCGCCGCGGTAGTACTTCTCCTGCCCGATGCGGTCCGCGAACGCGCCCGGCGTGTAGAAGATGAAGTCTTCGTTGTGAAAGATGTTCATGATCATGGGCAACGTGGTGGTCGCCACCATCAGCGCGCGGCCCGTTCCGCTGGCGTTGAAGTGCCGGTACTTGGCGTTCAGCGGGATCCCGAAGAAACTGCGCGGCCCCCATTCGAAGCTGCGCTGCGTGCCGTCGGCGAACTCCAGCTGCGTGCTGCCGCTGCCTTCGAGCACGTACCAGATCTCTTCGTAGAGGTGCTGCTGCGGCAGCGTCGACCCGCCGGCGGGGATATCCAACAGGAACATGTTGCAGTAGTCACCGCTGCCGTTGAAGTGGCAGGCCGCGCCCTTCACGCCGTAGCGCGGCCAGTCGGCGGTTTCGACCTCGAACAGATCGAGCGAGAGGCCGTGCGCGACGCGCAGCCCTTCGGTCTCGACCCAATCGAGGTACGAGTTGATACCGTAACGCGGTGCGGCGGCGTTCATCGCGCGACCGCGTTCTGGTGCGTCAGCTCGATCTCGCGCCGCTCCGCTGCGGATTGGAGCAGCGCGGTGCAGACCTCGAGCGTGGCCAACCCCCACCGGCCGTCGTGGACCACCGGCCGGCCCTCGGCCAGACACGCGTACAACTCGTTCATTTCCAGCACTCCCATGCGTCCTTCACCCGCGCTCACGATCTCACGGCGGCCGTCGTCGCCGTACACGAACACCCCGTTTGGCGACTGCCGCACGTCACCTCGTTCGCAGCTCGCCACCGTCAGGCCGAACCAGCTGAGCCCCCGCGCCGCCAGCGCGCGGGTACCGAACCGAATTCCATCTTTGGAGGCTTCGCTCGAAACGCCGTTTCGGCCGAGCTGCTTGCGAACCGCGACGCGCTCGTCGTCACTGTACATCCGCGTGCCGTGCCCCCACGTCAGCTCGGAGGTGTCGAAGTAGCCGTACCCGTTGTAGCTCACCGTCGCCGGCGTGCCGTCCTCGAACTCGAGAAACGCCGAGAAGTTCCCCGCGCACGGCCGGTTGGGCATCCAGCGCCCGACGGTGCCGCGCACGCTGCGCACGCAGCCGCCGCCGAGCAGGCGTATGGTGTCGATCAGATGCGGACCGTGACGGTAGACCACGCCGCCGCCGCGCCCTTCGTCCAGCTCTTCGGCCAGGCGCGGCTTGAGCAGCCAGTCGGTCGAGAGCCAGCTGTTCACGGCGATCAGCCGTCCCAGCTCGCCCGACTGAACGATCTCGCGCATCGTGTGGATGTCGGGATGCATGCTGAACGTCTGGCCGCAGACCAGCTGCACGCCGTTCGCCGTCGCGGCCTCGCACATCGCGACGCATTCCTCGACCGAGAGCGCCATCGGCTTCGTGCACACGACGTGCTTGCCGTGCTGCGCGGCGAGCACGCTGTGGGCGGCGTGAAATTGATTCGGCGTCGCGACCCAGACGACGTCGACGTCCGGATCGGCGCAGAGCTCCTCGACGCGGGCGTAGGTGCGGCCGCCGTACCGCTCGCGAAATGCGGCCAGCGCTTCGGGGCGGACGTCCGCCGCGGCGACGATGTCGGTTTGCGGATGCAGCTCGACGCCGGGCAGAAACAGCGTGCTCGCGACGCCCAGCCCGGCGACGCCTAAGCGTAGACGGCCGTCCGGTCGCACCTAGCTGGGGGCTCCGGCCTCCTCCTCGGTGCGTTGCCATAACCCCGGTTCCATGCGCGTTTCGATCTTGAAGAAGCGGTCGTGCTCGCGGCTGCGCCGGATCGTGATGAGGGGTTCGTTCTTGGCCGGATCGCGAATCGTGCCCATCGGATCCTCGCCGCGCGCGACGCGCTCGATGTTCTCGTTGAGCATCTTGTGGTAGAGGATGATGCCCTTGTCGCCCGGCGAGAGGTGCTCTTGCGTGCGGTCCGAGATCGGGCCCTGCGCGACCCACGCCACGATGTCTTGCTTGATGGTCTGATCGATCTTGTCGACCAGCTCGCGGTCCTCGTTGAACAGCACCTGCACGTCGATCTTCATCGGCTTCGGCGCTGCGCCGGGTTCGCGCCGCCGCGTCGAGTACAGGAACTGCGTCGTGTGGGTGTCGTCGGTCGGGACGCGCCAGTGCAGCCCGCTACGGTTGTTATCGCCGATCGAGAGCAGCGCCGGGAAGATCACCGGATGCCCGATCGTCCAGTCCGCCGATTCCAGCGCTTGGCCTTCCAACAGGCGGCGTTTGTAGACGCCGTACTCGAACACGTCGAACGCGATGTCGACGTGCTTGGCCGGCGTCATGCCGGGCGGCAGCCCGAGCCGTTTGAACTGATAGTTGCCGAAACCGGCATGCAGAAATTCGAAGTGCAGCGGATCGAACGAGTTGTCCATGCACTGCAACCAATTGCACGGGATCGGCTGGATCTCGAGCCCGCGGTCGACGTCGCCGAGCACGAGCAAGTCCCAGCGCGGCAGCAGCGGCGCCGGCTTCGGTCCGAGGTAGGCGAAGATCAGGCCGCCGAGTTCTTGCACCGGGTAGGCTTTGATCTTGATCTTGTCGCGAAACTTCAGCTCGGGCTGAATGCGGTCTTCCCACGGCTGTTCGAGGCAATTGCCCTGCGGGTCGAACAGCCAGGCATGGTAGCCGCAGCGCAGCCCGCGCGGATCGGGCACGCCGAACGACATCGCCATGCAGCGGTGCGGGCAGACGTCGCCGATCAAGCCGATTTCGCCCGCCTCCGAGCGGAAGAGGGTCAGGTCTTCGCCGAGCAGCCGGACCTTGCGGACAGGGTTCTCGTCGAGCTGAGCGGCCGCGGCGACCGGGTGCCAATACCGCCGCATCAATTCGCCCATCGGCGTTCCCGGGCCGACGCGGGTGAGGCGATCGTTCTGTTCAGCGGTCTTTGCCAACGGAGTCTCCTTCGCGAAAGCACGTTTTCGCCGCCCCGGCGCGGAGTCCGTGTGCGCCCGGCAGAAGGGACTCCGCGACCATGTTGAGCGCTGAAGACAACGAACTCCTCACCCGCGTCGGGCGCGGCACCCCGATGGGCAACCTGCTGCGCCGGTACTGGATCCCGTTTCTCTTCAGTGCCGACGTGGCGGCCGACGGCCGCCCCGAACGGGTGAAGCTGCTGGGCGAGGACCTGCTGGCGTTTCGCGACACCGCGGGCGCGATCGGCCTCGTGCAGGAGCACTGTCCGCATCGGCGCGCGTCGCTGTATTTCGGGCGCAACGAAGCGTGCGGCATCCGCTGCATCTACCACGGCTGGAAGTTCGACGTCGCCGGAAACTGCGTCGAGCAGCCGAGCGAGCCCGACGCCAGCAACTTCCGCGACAAGATCCACATCACGTCGTACCCGTGCGTCGAGCGCTGCGGGTTCGTGTGGACGTACATGGGCCCGCTGCCGGCGCCCGAGCTGCCGCGCTTCGAGTGGATGGAGTTGCCCGAAAGCCACCACGCGGCATCGATGCGCGTGCAGTACACGAATTGGGTGCAAGCGCTCGAAGGCGAGTTCGACCAGAGCCACGTCTCGTATCTGCACAGCCGCTTGGAAGTCGATGCGAGCCAACCGCGCTCGCTCGTCGACAGCATCCGCTTGAACGACCGCCATCCGGTCTTCGACGTGATCAACATGCCGTACGGCACGTGCATTGCGGCGGGCCGCGTGGCGCCGGGCGACCAGCGCTACTGGCGCGTGACGCAGCACCTGATGCCGTTCTTCGCGCAGACCGGACCGTACGGGCCGAATCCGCACCGGCCGTGGCGCGTGTGGGTCCCGATGGACGACACGAGCGTCGTCGTCATGGGCTTGCGCTACCATCCGCTGCGCCCGCTGACCGCCGAGGAGCGCGCCGCCGCCCTCTCGCGTTCGAGCGTCGAGAACATCGCGCCCGAGCTGCGCGCGCCGGCCAGTTCGAAGCCGTACGGGCGCTATCGCCCGCTGGCCTCGATCGACAACGACTTCATGCAAGACCGTGAGGTGCAGCGCACGCAGACGTATTCGGGGATCCCCGAGTTCTGGGCGCAAGACGCATCGATGCAAGTGAGCATGGGCGTGATCTGCGATCGCACCGAGGAGCATTTGGGGACCAGCGACATGGCGATCATCGCGATCCGCAAGCGGCTCATCACCGCGGCCAAAGAGCTGCGCGACAACGGCACGGTGCCGGCCGAGATCTCCAATCCGAATTGGTATCAGGTGCGCTCGGACGCCGTGATCGTGCCGGCCGGCGACGCCTGGTTCACCGCTACGGAACAGCGCCGCTTGGTCACGCCGGGCGTCAATCCGGACGCGCCCTAACACGCTGATGCCCATGCGCAGCCGCGCGTCGGCACTGCGTCTGGGCGGCGCGTTCGCAGCGGCCGCGGCGTTCTTTCCCGCGCGCGGCCGGGCCCAGAGCGCCGGCGTGCCGATCGTTGCGCTGGGATCGCACAGCGATTCGGGTGCGGAGATCTATTACGCGCAAGATCAAGGCATGTGCGCGGCGGCCGGCCTCACCGTCAACCTGCAGACGGCGACCGACCCGTCCGCGGTGGCCGGCGCGGTGCTGAGCGGCAATGCGGCGATCGCGTCGATCACGATTCCGGGCTTCGCGCTCGCGCACGAACGGGGACTGCCGTTGGCGATCGTCGCGCCCGGAGCGATCTACTCGAGCGCGGCGCCGACGGCCGGCATCGTCGTCCTCAAGAACGCGCCGTTCAAGACGGCGGCCGACCTCAACGGCAAGACGCTCACCACGCTCGACATCCACAACATGGGCTACTACGGGGCGAAAGCGTGGATCGACCGCAACGGCGGCGACTCGAGCACGGTCAAGTGGTACGAGATGCCCGAAAGCCTGGCGCTGGCCGCGATGCGCGCCGGGCGCGTCGACGCGGCCGAGGTGAGCGAACCGGTGCTCGACGATGCGGTGCGCAGTCCCGACGCGCGGTTGTTCGCATCGTGCTACGACGCGATTGCCGAGCGTTTTCTGATCAACGCCTACTTCACGTCGGCCGACTACGCGCGGGCGCACCCGGAGATCGTGCAGCGCTTTTGCGACGTCATCCTCCGGGCCGGCGCGTGGGCCAACAAGAACCACGCGCAGAGCGGCAAGATTCTCGAGAAATACATCGGCGTGCCGGTGCCGCCCGCGAACACGCGCGCGACGTACGCCGAACGCGTGCGGCCGGCCGACGCGCAACCGGTCCTCGACGTGCTGGTGCAGTACGGCGCCTTGAAGAAACCGCTGCGCGCGGCGGATCTGTTTGCGCCCGGGCTGCGCCTCGGCTAGGGTTTTACGGCCGCCGGGCTGATGATGTCCGCGGCGGGAAAGGGCTTGTCGATCAGGCCGTACTTGGCGGCGATGTCGATCAATGGTTGCAGGGCGCGCGGATCGAGATACTCGGCGCTTGTGGCCCGCTGGCTGTGGCGGACCGCATCCGGCGTGGCGCCGGTGAATCCGGCGACGATGTCGACGGTCCGGTCGGGATGCGCGTTGGTGAAATCGTTCGCTTCGTGCATCGCGCGCGCGAAACGTTCGTAGACGTCGCGATTGGCGTCGACGGTCGGCGCGAGGACGGCGAGCCCCGCGGTGTCGACCGGCGTGCCGAGCGCGCTGTAGGGATGGGTGAGCTCGCGTACTTGGCCCGACGCCACGGCCTGACTCGCCAACGGATCGGTGAGCATCACGACGTCGGCGAAGATCGCCGAGTTGATGTCGTGCAGCGCCGGCGAGGCGAAGGTTTTGCCGGTGAGGTCGCGCGCGTTCGCGATCGGCGCGTCCTTCAACACGAGCACTTTGGACAGCGAGTTCTTCGCGGTGGTGTAACCGCCCGGCGTGAGGTACTGGGGCGCAGTTGGCGCCCACGAGAGTACCGGGCTCGGCTCGGGGGCAGGCTGCACGATGCAGTTTGACCAAGCTCACAACGAAAGTGATGAGTGGTTGGAGCAGGGTCGTTGCGTTGGCGTTCGCGATCTTGGTCGGTTCGATCACCGACCGTACGACCGGCCAGCCTCTCGGGGGCGTGACGGTCGCGATCGGTGCCGCGCACGCCGTTTCGCGTGCCGACGGCAGTTTCCGCCTCACCATGCCGAAGGCCGGACACGCCGTCGTCTCGGTCAGTTCCGACGACGTGCCGCCTCAGCAGTTTCCGGTGACGGTCGGGGGCAAGGCGCCGGTGCGGCTACGCGTGTGCAGCACGACCCTCGACTACAACTGCGGCCCTCCGCAGTAATCGCGCTCGGCGCTACGAGGCGTGTTTGCGCTGATGGATGCCGAACATGTTGCCGTCGGGGTCTTTGCCGAACGACATGAAGCAGACCGGCGTTTCGAACGGGTCGCCGAGCTCCGCGCCGCGTGAACGGAACAGCTTCACGGCGGCGTTGATGTCGCCGACCGCAAACAGCGCGGTGTAGCCCGGCGCGGCTCCCGGGGCGTCGGGCGGCTGCCACAGGCCGAACGTCGTGCCGTCGGCGAACTCGAACTCGGCGCCGGTTTCGTCCTCGTCGATGCCGGTCGGCGTCATCCCGAGAACGTCGCGATAGAAGTGGATGAGACGCTTGGCATCGCGCGTCGGTGGACCGAAGATGTCGACGCCGGCGATGTTCGTACCGGTGGCTGAGGCGGTCGTGGTTTCCATGGCTCCTCCTGGCGGGGTATTGCTTTCCCATAGGATAGCGGGGCATACTTGACACCTAATGTCAGGTTTGGAAAAAGCGTGAAATCCGACCGGCTGATCGCTCTGTTGCTCGCACTGGAGCGCGCCGGCAAAGTGCCGGCGACGGCGCTGGCGGAGGACCTCGAGGTGTCGGTCCGGACGATCTACCGCGACGTCGACGCGCTCTCGGCGGCCGGCGTTCCGGTGTATGCCGAACGGGGCAGCCAGGGCGGGATCGTGCTCGCGGACGCGTATCGCGACGCGCTGGCAAAATTCGACGACGACGAGGTGCGGGCGCTGTTCGTCACCAGCGACGACGCGCTGGCCGACATCGGTTTGCGCGGCGGTCAGCGCAGCGCGCTCGACAAGCTCGCGCGAGCGATGCCGCGGCGGGCGCGTGAGACGCTCGGCCGCACGCGCGGGCGCGTGCACGTCGATTCGAAGCGTTGGATTGGCGTATCGTCACCCTCGGAGGCGCTGGTCGCGCTGCGCGACGCGGTGTGGAACGATCGCTGCGTGACGATCGCCTACACCGATCGCGGCGGCAAGGTCACGCGCCGCACGCTCGAGCCCTTCGGTTTGGTGACGAAAGCCGGCGTGTGGTATCTGGTGGCGCGCGACGCGGGTACGATGAAGACGTTTCGCGTGCAGCGCATCGCGCGCGCCCGCGTCCTCGAGCGAACGTTTACGCGTCCCGCCAATTTCGACGTCGGCGAATACTGGAAAGGCGTGGCCGCATTCGTGGGCGCCGAGGACGCGCCGTTTCAGGCGACGTTCCGGATGAGCCGCGCGGCGCTGGCCAACGCCGGACTGTTCTTCAACGTCGAGTCACGGCGCCGCATTCGCGCCGGCCAACCGGCCGCGTGGCTCGTGCGGATCGCGTTCCCGTCGTTCACGGCAGCCGTGCACGAGGCGCTGGGCTGGGACGGCGAGGCGGTTGCGGTCGATCCGCCGCAACTGCGCGCGGCGCTCGCCGAGCGCGCGTCGGCGCTGGTCGCGCGCTACGCGGGCTGGTGCGGCGTGTAGATCAGGTCTTCGGGCGGAAACGGCGGGAAGCCGGCATAGCGCGCGGTGACCGCGATCTCGGGTGCAACGCTCGCGGGCGTCAGCTTGGCCGGGAATCGCGCGAGTAGGGTGGGATCGATCGACGCCGGATCCTGATGGAACGTGCGCGCGAGGATCTCGACGCACTTGGCCGGATTCTTCGCCGCCCATGCCCCGGCGTCGCCGACCGCGGCGTTGAAGCGCGCGACCAGGTCGGCGTGCGCGGCAGCCCACGGTGCCATCGCGAACCACGCGGTGATCAGGTAGTCCGAACCGAGCACGGCTTCCATCGACGTCGGCAGCGCCCGCGCCACCTTGAGCACGTCGGTCAAATACGGTTCGCCGACCGAGGCCATGTCGATGCGGCCCGTGGCGAACGCCGACGCCATCTCCGAGAACGGCAGCTCGATGAACTTCAGGGTCGAGGAATCGCCGCCGTTCGCGTCGACCCAGGCCCGCACGCCGTATTCGCCCATCGCAGCGAGGCCCGGCGTGCCGACCGTCTTGCCGTTCATGTCCTTGCCGGTATGGATCGACGTTTGCTTGCCGACCACCAACAACGCCTTGGGCTTGTCGCTGGCGCGAAATGAGGCGGCCGGCGCGATGCACACGAACGGGATGTTTTTGTGGTGCGCGAGCGCGAGCGTTGCGATCGGCGAGATGCCGACGTCGACGGCGCCCGAGGCCACCGCCCCGGCGAGCGCGGACCCGAACGCGATCGATTGCAACTCGGCGACGAGGCCGGCTTTGGTGAAGAAGCCCATCTCCTGCGCGTAGAGTACCTGCGCGCTGTATTGGAACGGCTCGTAGGCGATGCGCAGCGTCGGCAGATTCTGCGCGCGCGCCGGCCGCGCCGGCATTCCGAGCGCCGTGGAAGCGCCGGCTCCAAGACCTGCCGCGAGCACGGAGCGCCGGGAGAGCAGCGTCATGGCGCGCGCTTTGCGGGCTAGGGGAAAATGTCCCGCCCTGCGAACGGCGACTGCGCTGAGGAGGGATGCCCATGCCCGTGATTTCGGAAGCAAGTAAGAACGCCGGCCTCTATCTCGAGCCCTATAACGACTGGATCGAACGCGAGGGCATGGCAATCGCCGAAGGGGTGGGGGTCTACCTCCCCGGCGTCGAGACGAAGCCGTGGCCGCGGTACGGCGTCAAGGGCGCCGCGGTGCACCTCACCGGCAAGGGCGATTTCGCGCAGTGTTTCCTCATCGACATTCCGGCCGGCGGGTCGACCGACACGCAGCGCCATCTCTACGAAGAGGTCGTTTACGTTCTCGAAGGCCGCGGCAGCACGCACATCGAGCTGCCCGACGGTACCAAACACAGCTTCGAGTGGCAGCCGCGCAGCATGTTCGCGATGCCCTTGAACGCGAAGCACCGCTTCTTCAACGCCGACGGCCAGAAACGCGCGCTCTTGGCGTCGGTGACGGATCTGCCGCTGATGCTCAAACTGTTTCACGACGATACGTTCATTTTCGAAAACGAGCATTATTTCAAAGGGCGCGTCGGCAAAGACGAGCACTACAGCGGCGAGGGCGATCTGAAGCTGGTTCGTGGCGGGCAGAACATGTGGTACACGAACTTCGTACCGGACCTGGGCGCGATCGAGCTGACCGACTGGAAAGAGCGCGGCGCCGGCGCGACCAACCTGATGTTCATCCTGGCCGACAGCAACATGCACGCGCACATCTCGGAGATCCAGACCGGGACGTACAAAAAAGCCCATCGCCACGGCGCGGGCGCGCACATCTTCACGGTTACCGGCAAGGGCTACTCACTGCTGTGGCGTGAGGGCGAGCAAGACTTCCAGCGCGTCGACTGGAGCCCGGGCTGGATGTTCGCGCCGATCGACCGGCAGTTCCACCAGCACTTCGCCACCAGCAACGTCCCCTCGCGTTACCTGGCGGCGATCGCGGGCAGCAACGCGCGCTATCCGCTCACCGAACAGAAGCGTCAGCAGATCACCAAGGATGACGGCTCGCAAGGTTTGGTCGCGACCAGCACCAAGAAGGGCGGCGATCAGGTCGAGTACGAGGACCAGGATCCGCGCGTCCACGAGATGTGGCTCGAGGAAGTGCGCAAGAACGGCATCACACCGCAGTTCGACAAGTACGAGGGAGCGCGGCCGGCGCAGCGAGTCGCAGCGGCGCGCTAGCGTTCGCATGAGCGCGACGCGACGCTCGTTCGTGGCCGGCGCGGCCGCGTCCGCGCTCGCGCTCGGCGTGCCGGAGTTCGCCGGTGCCCAAACGCCGGCGCACTATTGGCCGGGCGGCGCGCGCTTGGCCGTGCTCGTCTCGCTGGTGTGGGAATCGGGCGCCGATCCGGCGCCCACGCTCGCCGCGCCCGCCGGCACGCCGGCTACGGGAGCGCCGCAGCGCTATCCCGATCTGGCCGGCGCGACGACGGTCGACTACGCCGCGCTCGAGGGCATCCCGCGGCTGCTCGATCTCTACCGCCGCGTCAAGATTCCGGTCACGGCGTTCATCTGCGGACAGTCGGCGCTGCTGCACCCGGCGCTCGCGCGCGAGATCGCGCAACGTGGTCACGAGTGCGCCGGTCACGGCCAAACGCACACGCAAGAGTACCAGCTCTCGCGCGAGGACGAACGCGCGTTCATCGCCGCGAACGTCGACAGCTTGCTGCGCACGACCGGGCAGAAGCCGGCCGGCTACAACTGCCCGGGCCAGAACCGCAGCCCGAACACGATCTCGCTGCTGCAAGAGCTGGGCTTCACGTACACGATCGACGACTACAGCCGCGACGAGCCGTTCATCGTGCAAGCCAACGGCAGCCCGTTCGCGGTGGTGCCGTACACGCAGACGCTCAACGACTACCGGTACTACAACGTCGCCGGCGGCGCGGCCGGCTCGTTCGACCGCGAGCTGGCCGACGAGTTCGACCAGCTCTACGCCGAAGGCGCGCACCGGCGGCGCATGATGATCGTGACGATGCACGATACCGTCGTCGGACGCGCCGGCCGCATCCCGACGTACGAACGTTTCTTTCGCTACGCCCAACGGCACCCGGGCGTGTGGTTCGCCCGCACCGGCGAGGTCGCGCGCTGGGCGCTCGCCGGCCCCGCAACGCCGCGCGCTTAGAGCGCGCTCGTCTACGAATGACGGAAAGTCGCTGGTAGCCACGAACGTCCGCACGATATCCCTTCGTCTCAAGTTGGTTGGTGCGTCATGGCCGTCGATCACCTCGTGTCCCGCAAACAGCGTCAGGATCGCCTGACCCTGGTCGGTCCGGGCACGCCGATGGGCAAATACATGCGCTGCTTCTGGCATCCGGTCGCCGCCGTTGCCGAGCTCGCCCAGGAACCCGTCAAGGCGGTGAAGCTGCTCGGCGAGCGGCTGGCGCTCTATCGGGGTGAAGACGGGACGTACGGGCTCGTCGCGGAGCGCTGCCCGCACCGCGGAACGTCGCTCGCCTGCGGGATGATCGAAGGCAACACGCTCGTGTGCGCCTATCACGCCTGGAAGTTCGATGCGAACGGGCAGTGTCTCGAAACGCCGGCCGAGCCGCCCGGCAGCAAGCTCAAAGCGCGCATCAAGATCGCGGGTTATCCCGTGCAAGAGATGGCGGGTTTGTTGTGGGCGTATCTGGGCGAAACGCCGGCACCGTTGCTGCCGCGCTTCGAGCACTTGGCGCGCGACGATTGGGAGTGGGACATCGGCATCAGCCGCATGCCGTGCAACTGGCTGCAGGTCGCCGAAAACACGCTCGACCCGTTGCACATCGAGTACTTGCACATGAAGTACACGAACTACGCGCGCGGCCGTCTCGGGCTCGCGCCGGTCACCGTGCGCCATCACGCCAAAATCGATTTCGAGCTGTACGAATTCGGCATCATCAAGAAGCGGCTGTGGGAGGGTGATAACGAAACGTCGGAAGAGTGGACGATCGGTCACCCGCAGCTCTTTCCGGGGACGGCGGTCGTGCCGTATACCGCGGAGTGGGTGCAGTACCAGATCCGCGTGCCCGCCGACGACACGAACACGATGCACTATTGGGTCAACTGCCGTCAGCGTGAGGCCGGCAAGGCGCCGCGCGAACACAGCCCGATCTGGGAGAATCCGTGGCATACCCCGGACGGCAAGTACATGCCGGAAGTGCTCAACGCGCAAGACATGATGGTGATGATTTCGCAAGGCGACATCACCGATCACACCGTCGAAAACCTTGCCGAGAGCGACCGCGGGGTCGCGCTCTACCGCAAGACGCTGCTCGATCAAGTCGAACGCGTCGAGCGCGGCCTCGATCCGCTCGGCGTGGTCCGCGATCCGGCCAAGAACACGCCCTGGATCGAGCTGCCGGTGGAGAAACATCTCGGCTACGCCTTCGGCGGCGGCGTCGCGGCGTCGACGGCCTACGACTTCCCCGAACGCGAGGTGACGGTCCCGTGATGACGCGCGGTCGCGCGCTCGCTGTGGGCGCCGCCGGCGCCGCGTCGCTGGGCTTTCCGGCCGTCGTGCGGGCGCAAACCTCCACCGTCCGCATCGCGGCCAGCGGTGCCGCGACGCAAGCCGAGGGGTATTTCGCCGATCAGCTCGGGGTTTTCAAACAAGCCGGCATCACCGCGACGATCACGACGACGTTGCGCGGCGCGGAAACGCTGGCCGCGGTCTCGCGGGGCGACATCGACATCGCGGCCGCGACGCCCGAGGGGATCGCCAACGCGATCCTGCACAACATCCCGTTGAAGGTCATCGCGATCGGCGGCATCTACACGGAACCGCCGCCGGTCGGGCTGTTCGTGGCGAAAGATTCCACGATCAAAGCACCGGCCGATCTCACCGGCACGACGGTGGCCGTCAACTCGCTCGGCGACAGTCAGTCGCTCGGCGTGTGGCAATGGATGGCCAACGCGCGCGTCGACCCGGGCACGGTGAAGATCGTCGAGATCCCGTTCGGGGCGATCTCGGCGGCACTTCAGCGCAAGGAGATCGCCGCCGGTTGTCTCGTCGAGCCGTTCGCAACGGCAGCCAAGGACCAAGCCCGCATCGTGCCGGGCGTGTATGCGACGTTGGGCCGGCATTGGGCGCTCGGCGCGTGGTACGCAACCGCCGACTACATCGCGAAGAACCCGGGCCTGACGAAGCAAGTCGCTGCGGCACTGTACGCGACCGGGAAACGCGTGAACGCGAACCCGGCGTCGGTCGAACAACTGCTCGTTACCTATACGAAACTGCCGATCGAAACGATCCGTGCGATCGTCCTGCCGGTCTGGGCCGAGCAGCCCGAACGCTCGTGCATCGAGCCGCAACTCCAGTCGGCGGCGAAATTCAAAGTGATCTCGCGGCCCGTCACCTACGAAGAGATCATGCTGCCGGCATGAACGTCTCGCGCAAGACGGCGCTGGCAACCGGCACGTCGATGCTGGCCGCGCGGCGCACCGCGGTCGCGCAAACGGCGTTGACGCCGGTCCGGGTGGCGAGCAGTCCGGTCGCCGACGTCGCGCCGTTGCTCTACGCGCAGAACGCCGGCCTGTTCCGGGCGGCCGGCCTCGACGTGACGCTGCAGAAGCTGACCAACGGTTCGGCAGTCGCCGCCGCACTCGCGGGCGGCGCAACCGACATCGGCAAGGTTGCCTCGACGTCGATCGTCACGGCCCACGCGCACGGCGTTCCGCTGACCATCATCTTTCCCGATCGCCTGCACACGTTCGGGGCGTTGTCCGAAACGCAGCTCGTCGTCACGCCCGATTCGCCGATTCGCACCGGCCGGGACTTGAACGGCAAGACCGTCTCGGTCGGCGCGATCAAAGACTCCACCTGGCTCGGCGTGCGGATCTTCATCGACTCCGCCGGCGGCGATTCATCGAGCGTCAAGTTCATCGAGTTGCCGTTCTCGGCGGTGGCCGCGGCCGTCACTGCGGCCCGCATCGACGCCGGTGTCGACAACGATCCGTTCCTCAAGGCCGACGTGCGCGCGGGGAAAGTGCGCGCGCTCGGCGACCTCCTCGGCACGCTCGGCGCGCGGTTCATCGAGACGGCGTGGGTCGCAAGCGGCGACTACATCGCGCAGAACCGCGACACGGTGGTGCGTTTCAACCGCGCGATCCGCACGGCGCAGATCTGGTGCAACTCGCACACCGACGAGGTCGCCGATCTCGCCGCCGCGTTCACCGGCGTCGATCGCGCCACGCTCGCAACCGCGCACCAGGTGTTCGCGACCGAGGTCCGGCCAGCCGACATGCAACCCTACATCGCGGCGTGCGCGCGCTACGAGATCATCCCGCGCGCCTTCGACGCCGCCGAACTGTTCATGCGATAGCCGTGAACGAACTCGCGCTCTCGCTCGCCACCTTGCGCTACGATCACGTCGCCGACTTGATCACCGGCCACGTGCGCGCCGAGGGCATCACGCTCAACCACCTGGAGCTCTCGTATCACGAGATCCTGCTGCGGGGCGTAATGTTCAACGACTTCGACGTGGCCGAGATCTCGTTCGCCAAGTACGCCTCGATGCGGTCGAACGGCGACGATTCGCTGATCGCGATCCCGGTGTTTCCAAACCGCATGCCGCGCCACACCGCGTTCTACGTGCTTGACGGCGGCCCGGTCCGAACGCCGGCCGATCTGGCGGGCCGGCGCATCGGTCTGCCCGAGTGGGCGCAGACTGCGGCGGTCTACGCGCGGGGGCTCTTGGCCCACTACTACGGCATCGATCTGCGCTCAATCGAATGGATTCAAGCCGGCGCCGACGAGCCGGGCCGCACGGAGAAAGTCGCTTTGAGCTTGCCGCCGGGCTTGCGGCTGACGCCGGTACCGGAACGCTCGCTCTCGGAAATGTTGCCGGCGGGCGAGGTCGACGCGCTGATCTGCGCGCAGCCGCCGCGCATTTACGGCGTCGATCCGCGCGTGCGCTTGCTCTTCGAGAACAGTCTCGAGATCGAGCAGCGTTACGTCGAGGAGACGAAGATCTACCCGGTGATGCACACGATCGTGATCCGCAAGGCGCTGCTGGAGCGCGCGCCGTGGGTCGCGGGAAACCTCTATGCGGCATTCCAGGCAGCCAAGCGAAACAGCGTCGAGCGCGCACTCTACACCGGCGCCTCGATGTTTCCGATCGCTTGGCACGCCGATTACGCGCGCAAGGCACGGCAGATCATCGGCGACGACATCTTTCCCTACGGGATCGAGCCGAATCGCGTGACGCTGGAAGCGTTTCTCGATTACGCCTACGAGCAGGGCGTGTGTTCGCGCCGGCTCGCGGTCGAAGAACTCTTCGCGCCGCAGACCTTGGTTCACGCCGCCGTGTAAGAGGATTGGCGCCCGGTTCGCACAACAGGCGAAAATGTGGTCGGAGAAGAGCAAAAGCCGCGTGTAGACGCGGCCGTTTCATGGGGTGCGTTCGTCTCGACCTACTTACCGGCGCTGGTGCTGGCTCTAGGCACTGGTGTCGCCGTGCCCGCGTTGCCCACGCTGGCGAAATCGTTCGGCGTCAGCTTCGGCGTCGCCAGCGGCGTCGTCACGTTGTATTTGCTCGGCAACTTGGCGGGCACGATTCCGTCCGGCTGGCTCGTCGATCGCTTCGGACGCCGGCCGGTTTTGATCGCCGGACCGTTGCTCAGCGCCGCGATGGCCTTCACGGTGGCGGGAGCGCATTCGTTTCCGGAATTGCTGGTGCTGCGCTTCTTCAACGGTGTCGCAGCGCAGATGTGGATCGTCGCGCGCTTGGCAGCGATTTCGATCAACGCGCAGCCCGGTCAGCGCGGCCGGCTAGTGAGTTGGATGTTCGGCATGGACAGCACCGGCCGGCTGGCCGGCCCCGTGCTCGGCGGATTCATCGCGAGCGAATGGGGCACGCGCTCACCGTTCATCGTGTACGCGGTGCTGGCGCTGGTGGCGCTCATCCCGACCATCTTGTTCGCCAAGGATACGCCGCGCACGCAGCGCTCCGAACGTAAGGCCGACGAGGCCCCCGCGCGCAAGCTCTCGCTGCGCGAAATCGTGTTTCCCCGCTGGCAGTATTTCGGCGTGGCCTTCTTTGCGGGCTTGACGCGCGGACCGCTGCAAGCGGATCTGCTTTATCTCTACGCGGCGTTCGCCTACCATCTCGGGCCGCGGCCGATCGGCTACCTCGCCACCAGCGCGTCGATCATCTCGCTGCCGATCGGTTTCATCGCCGGTTGGGTGCTCGACCGCTTCGGGCGCAAACGCACGATGGTGCCCGGCTTCGGCGGCGTATCGATCGCGATGACCGCGCTCGCGCTGTCCGCGTTCCTGCATCTCTCGTTGGCGTGGTACGTGGCCCTGTTCTTGTTCGGGGTCATGCTGCAGTCGTTTACCGGCGGCTCGGTTCAAACCGTCGGCGCCGACGTCGCACCGGCAGAAGCGCGCGGCACGTTCCTCGGCATCTGGCGTTTCGCGAGCCAAGGCGGCGCCGCGCTCAGCCCGATCATCTTTGCCGTCCTCTCCGACACGGTGAATTACGGCACGGCGTTCATGTTCACAGCGGTCTCGGCGTCGATCGTGACCTTTTTGCTGGTCCGTTACGTGCCGGAGACGCGCGTCAAGACCGCCGCTTAGCTCGCGATCATTTCCTTGGCGTCGAAGTTCTTGGCGATCGCCTTGTATTTGAAGGCGGCGTCGATCACCGGCTGGACGTTGCGCGGGTCGAGTTTGGCGGTCAGTTGCGTGCGCGTCATGTGTTGGATGACGTCGAGCGGCACCTTGGTGAACGCTGAGAGAGCGTCCGCCGTCTGCGCCTGGTGTGCGTCGACGTAGGCGCCGGCTTCGTTGATCGCGCGCACGAACTTGTCGACCGTCGGGCGATTCGCCGCCAGGTAGCTGCTGGTGACGAAGTATGCGGACTGGATGAAGAAGCGCCCGATGCCGTCGAACGGATGGCCGATCGACTGCACCTGACCGGTCGCGAGGGCTTTGCTCAGGTTTGGGTTCGTGATGGCGGCGGCATCGACGCGTCCGTCGGCGATCGCCGGTTCCGCCGCAGAAGCGGGAAACTCGATGAACTTCAGCGTCGACGAATCGCCGCCGCGCTGGTCGACCCAGGCTTTGACGGACACCGCGAACTGATCGTCGAGCGCCTGAACCGAGATCGCCTTGCCGTTCAGGTCGCGCGCGGTGCGAATCGGCGAGCCCGTCTTGACCAGCAGATCGACAGTCGACGCGGTCGACGAGTACACGCCGGCCGCCGCGATGAGCACGAGCGGAATGCCCTTCTCGTGCGCTGCGATCAGCGAGAACAAACTCGATTTCCCGATGTCGATCGAGCCCCCGACGACGGCCGCCGCCACGGCGGCGCCGCTGTTGGACGGACGCAGGTCGACGTCGAGCCCGTACTTCTGGAAGATCCCGTGCTGCTGCCCCCAGACGGTGCCGAGGATGTCTTCGTCGGCGGCCGACGAGACGCGCACGGGGGTGAGGGCCGGCGGGGTCTGCGCGCCCGCGGCGGCAACCTGCAATCCGAAGGCCGCGCCGAGCGCGATGAACCCTCGCCGCGAATGGTGGGTGAACGCAGCTTTCATGAGGCGGTCGCGTTCGGTACCGCCGGCGGCGGCCCCTCGGGCGCCCAGGGCCGCCATGCGCAACGCCGAACTCCCCCGTACGATGTTTGCTACCGTCGGTATCGATCGGCCGATCGAGAAAATCATGGACGACTGGGACTATCTCGATGAGAAGATTGTCAAGAAGTTCACGACCTGGCAAGAGGTCGGTCAGAACATCATCGGGATCCGTCGCCGCACGATCACGTTGAACGAGATCGTCGACCCGAAGAAGGGCACGTTCAACTCGATCACGATGACGCCCGACGGTCTGATCGCCAAGCAGCACAAGGCGTTCAAGATTCACATCACGCCGGGCGGCGTGCCGCACCGCGTCGAGCACAGCTTGGGCTTCTGGCACATCAACGACATGGACGAACTCTATCTGCCGATTCCGCCGCGTCCGGGCGAAGAGATGGGCCATTTCATCGTGCTCATGCAGACGCCGACGGGCGACGAAGCCGAGAGCTACGCGCAATACTGCCGGCAGTGTCTCACGATGCTCTACGAGTTTACGTATGCGACCGGCCGGCTTGGTCTGAACGGCATCTGGCGCGCCGAAGAAGAAGCGGTGCGTTCGTACAACGCCGATCCGAAGAACCGGCTCTGCCCGGAGTGCGGCCACATGAATCCGCTGGGCTATTGCTGGAACGTGGCCAAGGACTCGCCCGAACAAGCCGAGGCGCGCCTGCTCTGGTGAGCACGCGGTACACACCCGCTTACGACATCTACCTCGGGGAAGGCGACGGCAGCTGGCAAGAAGCCAGCCGCTATCAGGTCTGGACGCGCAAGGATGCCTTGACCGAACCGGCGCTCAGCGTGCTCGAACGCCGCGACGGTGAGGTGTTGCGCGTTCCCGAGCGCTCGCGCGTGATGCACCGCGTTCCCGGCGGCATCCCCTACCACATCGAGCATCTCTTCGGCTCCTGGCGCACCACCGCCGCCGACACGATTTTTATCCGGGCCGAAATGGATGAGAGCGTGTACTACACGCTGATCGTCGCGACGACGGGCCAAGACGTCGGAACCGACACCGTTGCCTGGTACTGCCCCAAATGTCAGGCCGAACTCCGGTCGGAAGCGTTCGATTCGGCGCGCTACGGGCTGCGAGCATTCTGGACGCACGCGCTCGAGCTGGCGCGCGCCTTCAACGCATCGGGGCGGACGTGCCCCGGCTGCGGTCACGTGCATCCGTACGCCTACGGTTTCGAGGCCGCGCAGGACGGCGACGACGAGCGCGTAGGCCGCTCTACCTGGTGATCAACCGCGCGCGTGCCTCCGCGCTGCTCGCCGGCGGTGCCGCACTGGGCGCGTTCGGCTTACCTGCCGCTGCCGCGCCCCGAGCCGTTCCGGGGCTGAACAAGATCGATCACATCATCGTGATCTATCTCGAGAACCGCTCGTTCGATCATCTCTACGGCCGTTTTCCCGGCGCCGACGGGCTGGACAACGCCGCCGCCGCGCCGCCGCAAGTCGACGAAAACGGTGCGATCTACCCAGCGCTTCCGGCGTTTGCTAAACGCGCGCTCAACGGCGCGGCGCCGTCGCTGGAATTGCCGCCGCTGCCGAACCGGCCGTTCGATCTGGCGCCGTACGTGCCGATCGACCGGCCGCTCAACGCCGCTTTCGAAGAAGCCAACAACTACTATCAAGCGATGCAGGCGATCAACGGCGGCAAGATGGATCGCTACGTCGCGATTTCCGGTAGCCCGGTAATGGGCTACTACGACGGCAGCTCGTTGCCGATGTGGGCGTACGCGCAAGAGTACGTGCTCTGCGATCGTTTCTTTCAAGCCGCGTTCGGCGGCACCGGAATGAACCATTTCCTGCTGTTCGCCGGCGGCGTGCCGAGCTGGCCGAACGCGCCGGCCGAATTCGTCGCGCAACTCGCGCCCGACGGCACGGTACGCAAAGAGGGGCTCGTCACGCCGGACGGCTTCATCGTCAACAACCTTTCGCCCGAAGCCGCCGCGCGCGCGCCGCTGCAAACGACCGCCCACATCGGCGACCGGCTCGATGCCGCCGGCGTGTCGTGGGCGTGGTATGCCGGCTACACGACGCAGGCCGCACGCCCGTTTCTGCTCTTCGAAAACGTCGCTGCGGGGACGCCGGGCGCGAAGGCGCACATCAAGGCGGGCGAAGACGAATTCGTTGCCGATCTCAAGAACGGACGCTTGCCGCAGGTCGCCTTCATGAAGCCGGCCGAGAACGAGCATCCCAAAGAGCAGATGGGATTGCTCGACGCCGACCGGCACGCGGCCGCCCTGGTGCAAGCGGTGATGGACAGCGCGTACTGGAAACGCTGCGCGATCGTGGTGACGTACGACGAAGGGCATAGCTTCTGGGATCACGTCGCGCCGCCGAAGATCGACCGCTGGGGACCGGGCCGGCGCGTGCCGGCGCTCGTCATCTCGCCGTTCGCGAAGAAGCGCTACGTCGATCACACCCGCTACGACACGACCTCGATCCTGAAGCTGATCGAGACGCGTTTCGCCCTCGCGCCGCTCGGACCGCGCGACGCTGCCGCTGCCGATCTGACGGCCGCGCTGAATTTGGAGTAACCATGAATCGACGCACCTTGCTCGGCGCGGGGGCCGCCGCGGCCCTCTCGACGCGAGTCGCAGCCGCCGGCGCGCAGACGGCGTCCACCGTTCGCATCGGCATCGCCCCGAACGATTCGAGCCTCGTGCCCGAGTACGCGCTGGAGCAAGGCTTCTTCCGCCAAGCCGGGCTCGACGTCGAGCTTCAGACCATTTCGAACGGCGTTGCGCAGGTGGTACTGGCGGGTGGGGTCGACGTCGGCGTGGTGGATTGCGTGCAGGTCGCGAACGCGCTCATCCACGGCTTCCCGACCGTTGCCTTCGCCGGCGGCTGCGTCTTCTCGAAGCAGAGCCCGACGTTGGTACTGGTCACCGAGAAGTCCAGCGCGATTCACGGCGCGCGCGACCTGGTGGGTCAAACGCTGGCCGTCCCGTCGGCGAAGTCGCTCAGCTCGAGCATGACCAGCGAATGGCTGCGGATCAACGGCGTCGATCCGGCCACGGTCAAGGTCATCGAGATGTCGTTCCCGCAGATGAACGCGGCCCTCGAGCGCGGCACGATCGCCGCGGCGGTGCAAGGCGAGCCGTTCTTGAGCGACGCCAAGGCCGAGCAGCGGCAGCTCGGCGTTCCGTTCGAAGCGATGGGGAAACCGTTCTACGTCAACGTCTACGCGGCGTCACGCGATTGGATCAACGCCAACCCGGCGCTCGCGCATCGCGTCGCGGCCGCGCTCTACGACGCCGGACGGTGGGCCAACGCGCACCGCCCGGAAACGGCCGTGAGCGAAAGCCGGTTCACGAAGATCCCGCTCGACGTCGCGCAGACGATGGCGCGTAACGTATTCGCGACCTCGTTCGATCCGCAGCTCATGCAGCCCGTCCTCGACATCGCCGGGCGCTATCAGCTCACCACGCGGACGGTGCGCGCGCAGGAGATCGCTCAACCCGTTTGAGCTAAAACGAGACGGGCGCCCGCCAGACGTTGTGCGGGTTCTCGCCGGCCGGCACGCGCGCGCTGCGCACGACCAGATCGCGGCACGGATGCGGCACCTGCGGATCGGTCATCGGCGGGTGACCGCCGTTGCGGACGGTGTCGATCGCGGCCAGCATCTGGCGGCGCATCGCGATCACGCCTTTGTCGGTCGTTGCGAGGTGCTCGGTCGTGCGGTCGAGGATCCGGCCTTGGCTTTCGACGGCAAAGCGGTCGTGGTCTTGGAAATTGCGGCCCATCCCGGTGTACGTCTGGGTGTGCTGCTCGTGGCGGTCTTGACGGTAGCGGTTGCGCGCCGCGCGCGGCCGCTCGAACGAATCGTCGCTCGTGAAGTCGATCTGCGTGCGGTCGAGATACGCGCTGTCGACCGGCCCGTCGAGCCGGAACATGATGCGGTACTTCCAATGGCTCTCGTCGTCGATCGGTACGTGGAAGTGCAGGCTGTAGTGCAGGTTTTCATCGATCTGCTCGCGCGCCGGATCGACGACCTGACCGGCCGGAAACGCCGAGCCGTTGGGCATGATGAAGTTGCTCACCCGCACGTACTTCGTGCCCTCGCCGGTATCGCGAACGGCGAAGAGCCGCAGGCCGTACGGGGTTTCCTCGACGTCGATCTGGGGCGCGGTGTCGCGTCCGGTCAAGAGATGGCTGGCGCGCACCGGTCCGTCGAACTCGATCGTCTTGTGCAAGAACGACAGATGCTGCGGATCGACGTTGCCTTCGTTGCCCTGCAAGTAGTTGCACTCGTGGAGCAGCTTGGTGGCCCAGCTGTTCGCGCGCGGCGCCGTGAGCCACGGGATGTCGGGAAACGGCGGCGGTTCGCCGGGCCCGAGGTAGGCAAAGATCACGCCGTTGACGTCGCGCGCCGGATAGGCGGGCTGGCGGATGCGCGCGCGATAGGTGCTCTCGGCCGGCTCGCCGGGCTGTTCCACGCACGCCCCGTCGCCGCCGAAGAGCCAGCCGTGATAGACGCAGCGTAACCGGCCCTCTTCCAGCCGGCCGTAACTGAGGTCGGCTTTGCGGTGCGGACAGTGCAGATCGAGCATGCACGGGTCGCCCTGCGCGTCGCGAAAGAGCACGAATTCCTCGCTCAGCAAGCGCACGTAGAGCGGATCGGCGCCGAGTTCGTGCGAGAGCGCGGCCGGTTGCCAATAGCGGCGCATGAAGTCGCCGCCGGGCGTTCCGGGTCCGGTTTGCGTCAGGAGCGCGTTTTCTTGGGCGGTCAGCACAGTTGACGTCCTTTCTCCGCGGGCGAGGTCATCGCTTCTCGCCGGCGACCGGCACGAGGAGGTACGAATCGTACGTTCCGCCGGCGAAGATCGTGTGAACGCCGCGATTGACCGTGCGCGCATGACGGAACGCGGGGTACTTGGCGGCGTCGCGGCCTTGCAGGTCGAGGCGCACGCTCGAACCGGCTTCGAACCGCGTGCACGAGCTCAAGATCTCGATCTCGACCGGCACGATCTCGCCCGCGCCGACCGGCTGACGCGTCGCGTGGGTGTGCCACGGACGGCCGGGCCGGCTGCGGGCCGGGTCGAGCTCGCGATGCGAGGCGCGCAACCAGCCCTTGGCCACGCAGTCGTGCGCGTAGCCGTTGTAGCCGTAGAATTCCACCTCATTGCCGCGCGCGTCGAACTTGCGCAGCACGGCGAACAGGTCGAGGTCGTCACCTTCCGACGTCGCGACCCACAGCTTCAGGGCCATCGACCCCGTGAGCTCCGTCGTTTCTTCGAAGCGGTGGATGAACGTCGCGCGCTCGTTTCGCGCGCGGTAGCGCACGCCGTCGGGCGCGTCCGGCATCGCGCGCACGAGCGTTCCCGCGTGCGCATCGAGATACAGCGGCGTGTAGGTGACGCCGGCCGGCGGCCACGCGTCTTCGTACCGGACGTCGTAGCCCTCGCGAGAGCTGCGCACCTCGAGCCGCACGCGCGGCGTCGTCTCCCAACCGTTGTCCGTGCCTTTGAGGAAGTGGTCGAGGAAGCGCAGCTGCACGTCGCGCGACTCGGGGGCGTAGAACGCTTCCCACTTGCGCCGGCCGTGCGTGAAGAGCCATTTCTGCGGCGACGCGATGCGCTCGAAACCCTCGAACGAGCCGCGCGTGTGCAAGCCGTGATCCGACCAGCTCGCGCACACGAGCGCCGGCACGCCGATGTTTTCGAGCACCGGCCGCTTGCCGGCCCACCAGATGTCGTCGAGCGGGCGCGCGTCGCGTTCGGCCGGGAAGTCTTCGGCCAGCGCAAAGCGCGGATTATGGCCGCGCCGGAACCGGTTCTGCCACCAGACGCCGACGAAGCCCGTCTCGGGGATGCCGTCTTGGTAGCCGAGCTCGCGCAGCAGATCGGTCACGCCTTCCCACGGAACGATCGCCTTGAGCGCGGGCGGACGCAGCGCCGCCACCCGCCACTGCGACATGCACAGGTACGATACGCCGATGAGACCGACCGCGCCGCTCGACCACGGCTGCCGCGCGGCCCACTCGATCAGCTCGCAGTAGTCGCGAGCATCGTCCTCGGTCAGCACGCCGGCATGGCCGTCGGAGGCGTGCATGCCACGCACGTCCGCTTGCACCACCGCGTAGCCGGCGTTGGTGAAGAAGAGCGGATCCGGCGCCTCGAACCCGGTCCAGCGCGAGCAATCGAGCCGGCCGAATCGCACGCCCGCCAAGCGCATGAACGTCATGCCGATGCGGTCGGGCAGCGCGTCCTTGCCGTACGGCGTCACCGACATCACGACCGGAACGCGCTCCGCGCCGTGCGGCCGGTACACGTTGAGCGCGAGCTCGATGCCGTCGCGCATCGGGACGCGGATGTCGCGCTCGACGAGGAACGGCGGTTGCGCGCCGGCCACCTGCGGCGTCAGCCCACGCTCAGGTGTTCGCGCGTGATGTCGGCGATCGAGCGCACGCCGCCCAAACGCATCGTCATCGTGAGCTCGCCGTTGAGGTGTTGCAGCACGTCCTTGACGCCCATCCAACCGCCGAGCGAGAGCCCGAACAGCACCGGCCGGCCGATCGCGCACGCGCTCGCCCCCATCGCCAGCGCCTTGAAGACGTCTTGCCCGCGGCGGATGCCGCCGTCGACGATGATCGGGATGCGCCCGCCGACCGCGTCCGCAATCCGCGGCAGCACGGTGAACGACGCCGGCACGTCGTCGAGCTGGCGGCCGCCGTGGTTCGATACCTGAATGCCGGCCACGCCGTGCTTGATCGCTTCGGTCGCGAGCGCCGGCGAAAGCACGCCCTTGATGAAGACGGGCAAACCGGTCACGTCGCGCACGAACGCGACGTCGTCCCAGCCGAGATCTTCCTTGAACGGCGACGTGCCGTAGCCGCCGCCGCCGACGCTCGGGAAATTCGCGTTGGGCAGCGTCGAGTGGAAGTGGTTGCGCACGTCGGTCTCGCGGTTCGACGACACGAACGCGTCGATCGTGATCACGATCGCCTTGTAGCCCGCCGCCTTGGCGCGCAGCAGCACGTCGCGCGTCATGCCGCGGTCTTTCGGAATGTAGATTTGGAAGAACTTGGGACCGTCGCCGGCACGCATCGTGTCTTCCAGCGTAACGTTCGACTGCGAGGGGGCGATCATCAGCGTGCCGGCCGCCGCCGCACCGCGCGCCGTGCCGGCTTCGGCCGAGGCGTGGGCCAAGCCGTGGCCGCCCATCACGGTCACGATGATCGGCATCGAGAGATGCTGCCCGAGCAACGTCGTCGACGTGTCCGCCGAGCCGAGCCCGCTCAGATAGTGCGGCACGATCGTCACGCGTTTGTAGGCGGCTTCGTTCTCGTGTTTCGTCCACTCGTCGCCGGCCGCGCTGGCAATGTAGCCGAACCCACCCGGAGGGATGACCTTTTGAGCTGCCGGCTCCAACTCGCGCAGGTTGACGATCTCGATCTCGCCGACGTTGGTCGGCGCGGCGTACGAGCCGAAGTTCTGCAGCGGTGGTCCGGCTTGCGCCGCATCGGCGGCCGCGGCTTGCACCGGCGCGCCGAACAAGGCGGCTCCGCCGGTGAGGGAAGTGACGGCAACCGCGCTCGTTGCCAGAAAATCGTGACGATTCTGCTTCATGCGGATTCCCCCGGCTAGCGGTAATTGCGCCCGATCTTCGAAAGAGCGCGGTGATGTCCGAACAGTATGCGAATGCGGCCGCCGGCGCCTCCGAACGGAGCCGCATCGCGGTCGACATCGGCGGGACGTTCACCGACGTCACCGTGATGGACGTCGCGACCGGCGCGGTGCGCTTCGGCAAAGCCCTCAGTACGCCGGGCAACCTCGCGGAAGGGGTGTTCGCCGCGATGGAGCGAGCGGGCGGTTCGCCGGCGAGCGCCGAGTTCGTCATCCACGGGTCGACGGTCGCCATCAACGCGATCCTCGAGCGCAAGGGCGCGCGCACCGCGCTGATCACGACGGACGGTTTTCGCGACGTGTACGAGATCGGCCGCATCAATCGGCCCGATTCGTTCAACCTGTTCTTTCGCAAGCACGTGCCGCTGGTGGCGCGCGACCGCGTGTACGAAGTGCCGGAACGCATGCTGCATGACGGCTCGGTCTGGAAGCCGTTCGACGAGGCCGCGGCAACGGCGCTGGCGCGCGAGCTGGTGGCCGAGCAGATCGAATCGGTCGCGATCGTGTTCTTGCACGCCTATGCGAACGTCGAGCACGAGCAGCGGATGCGCGAGCTGCTGCTCGCGGCCGATCCGCGGATGTTCGTGACCGCCTCGCACGACGTCTCGCGCGAGTACCGCGAATACGAGCGCACGTCGACGACCGTCGCCAACGCGTACGTCGGGCCGCGCGTGAGTACGTATCTCGAAGCCCTCGACGAGCGCCTGCGCGCCGGGGCGTTCGGCGGCGAGCTGCTGATCATGCAATCCAGCGGTGGGCTGTGCGACGTAGCCACTGCGAAGTCGCAATGCATCCAGACGCTCGAATCGGGCCCCGCCGCCGGCGTGGTCGGCGCCAGCGTATTGGCCGAATCGTTCGGCGCGCGCGACCTGATCTGTTTCGACATGGGCGGCACGACCGCCAAGGCGTGCGTGCTGCAGGACGGCATCGCGAATCTCTCGCCCGACTTCTTCGTCGGCGGTTACAACGAAGGACTGGCGATTCGCATTCCGGTGCTCGACATCAAGGAAGTCGGCACCGGCGGCGGCAGCATCGCGTGGATCGACGAGGCCGGCGGCTTGCACGTCGGCCCGCAGAGTGCAGGCGCAAGTCCGGGCCCGGCCGCCTACGGCCTCGGGGGAACGCTGCCGACCGTGACCGACGCGCACGTCGTGCTCGGACGCTTCGCGCCCGAGCGCTTCGCCGACGGCCGCTTGCGCCTCGACTACGCGGCGGCGGAGTCCGCGATCGAACGCCACATCGCGCGGCCGCTGGGGCTCGACGTGGCGGCCGCGGCCGAAGGCATCATTGCGATCGCCACGACGCAAATGGCCTACGCGGTGCGCACGGTGTCGACGGAGCGCGGGCTCGATCCGCGCGACTTCGTCCTGATCGCGTACGGCGGCGCGGGGCCGATGCACGCGGTCGACGTAGCCCGCGAGTTGGCGATTCGCGACATCGTGATCCCGGTCGCGCCGGGACATTTTTCCGCCGGCGGCATGCTGGCCGCCGATCTGCGGCGCGAGTACGCGCGCACGTTCGTCGCGCCGCTCACGACGCAAACGCTCGCGACCTCGATCGCGCAGCGCTACGACGAGCTCACCGCCGAGGCGACGGCGTGGCTGGCGGGGACGGGACTCGCGGGCGAGTCGGTGCGCTACGAACGCGCGGCCGACGTCCGCTACCTCGGCCAGGAACATGCGGTGACGATTCCGCTCGAGAGCGCGCTCGATGCCGCCGACGCACCGCGTGCGATCAAGGACGCCTTCGACGCGCGCTACCTGCAGCGCTACGGGCACAACGCGCCCGAGGAGCCGGCCGAGTTCGTCGCCGCGCGCGTCTCGATCGTCGGCCGGCTCGAACGCCCGCGGCCGCCGGCGCTGCGATCCGGCGGCTCCGATCCTTCGCCGGCGTTGATCGAGCGGCGGCCGGTCCGGTTCTCGGCCGGTGCGCTGCTCGAGACCGCGATCTACGACCGCGCGCGGCTGCACGCCGGCGCCGCGCTGCCGGGCCCGGCGATGATCGAAGAAGCCGGCGCGCTGACCTGCATCCCGCCCGGCGTAACGGTGACGGTGAACCCGTTCGGGCACCTGCTCCTCACGGTGGAGAACGCATGACCTCGACGCTCAAGCACGCCGGCAACCCGGTGACGGCGGAAATCATCCGCAACGCGCTCGTCGCCATCACCGACGAGATGAAGACGAACCTGATGCGGACCGCCTACAACCCGATCATCTACGAAGCGCTGGACTTCACGGTCGGCCTGTTCGACCGCAACGGCGACACGATGTCGATCGGCCTCGGCCTGCCGATGTTCATTCGCGGGCTGTCCGACGCGATCAAGGCGAAGATCAAGTTCTACGGCGACGCCATCGAGCCGGGCGACATCCTGTTGACCAACGACGCCTACATCATGGGCAGCCACCTCAATCACCTGATCTTCACGCTGCCGATCTTCCATGCCGGGAAAATAATTGCGTTCGCGTCGTCGATGGCGCACTGGATGGACGTCGGCGGCACGCTCGGGCGCACGCAGGACATCTACTCGGAAGGCCTGCAACTGCCGATCGTCAAGATTTTCAAGCGCGGCGTGCAGGACGACGAACTGACGCGCATCATCCGCACCAACGTGCGCGTGCCGGAGCTCGCGATGGGCGACTTCCGCGCCCAAATCGCGTCGATTCGCACCGGCGAGCGGCGCTACACGGCGCTGGTGCGCAAATACGGCCTCGAAGCGGTCGATACGTGCGTCGCCGACATCTACGCGATGAGCGAGCGCAAGGCGCGGCTGGCCGTGGCCGCGATGCCCGACGGCGTATACGAGGCCCAGTCGTTCATGGACGACGACGGCATCGGCGACGCGCCGATCCCGATCAAGGTCCGGGTGACGATCGCCGGCGATCGGATGACGATCGATCTGTCCGACGTCGGCGCGCAAGTACCGGGCTACTTCAACAGCGGCGACACCGCCGGGCGCAGCGCCGCGCAAGTCGCCTTCAAGTGCCTCACCACGCCGACGCTGCTGCCGATCAACGACGGCTCGTTCACGCCGCTCGAGATCGTGCTGCCGCCCGGCCGCGTGATCAGCGCGGTCAAACCGGCCGCGATGCGCTGGTGGATGACGATCCCGATGACGGTCGTCGACACGGTCTTCCGGGCCATGGCGCAATGCGTTCCGGAGCGCACGATTGCCGGCCATCACGCCGACCTGTGCTCGGCGACGTTCTACGGGCTCAATCCGAGCACGGGGCGATTCTTTACTCGCGGCGCCGGCGTCACGGGCGGCGGCTTCGGGGCCAAGCACAACGAGGACGGCATGAGCGCGACGGTGTGCCAGAACGACGGCGACACGCACAACGCGCCGGTCGAAGCGACGGAGTCGAAGATTCCGGTGGTGATCGAGCGCTACGCGCTGCGACCGGATTCGGGCGGCGCGGGCCGCTTTCGCGGCGGCCTCGGAGTCGAGCGGCGCATTCGCGTCACCGCGGTGCTGACGGTCAACACGCATACCGAACGCACGCTGTGCGCGCCCTGGGGGTTGCTCGGCGGACGCGACGCGCTGCCGAACAAGATGCAGATCGAGCGCGCCGACGGCCGGCTGGAAGATCCCGCAAAGCACGGCAAGTTCAACTCGGTGCGCGTCGAGCCCGGCGATACGATGGTCGTGCGGACCGGTGGCGGCGGCGGCTTCGGCGACCCCGCGTTGCGCGAGCGCGATGCCGTACGGCGCGACCTCGCGCGCGGCTACATCACGGCCGAAGCAGCCGCGCGCGACTACGGGTTCTCGGAATGACACGCCGGCGCAGGGAAAAGTGCACCGACCAGTAAGCGGATTCGCGACATGAGTAGCCGCGATGAAACCGTTTCGTTCGCCGCTCCCGGCGGTAGCATCGATGGGTACATCGCGCCGCCGGCGACGCCGGCGCCGTGGCCGGCCTTGATCCTCATCCACCCCGTTACCGGGTTGACGCAAAACGTGAGGGAGACCGCGCTCAGCTTTGCGGATGAGGGCTACTTGGCACTCGCGCCCGATCTCTACACGAACGACGCGGGGTATCCGAACCACACGGCTGAGAACATCAACGAAGCTGCGCACATGGGACCGAACTCGAGCGGCTGGGAGTCGCATCTGGCCAAATTTGCGGAACCTCGGCGCGGGCTCGACGGGGTGCCGCTGTGAGCATGCGGCTCGAGCTCAGCGCGGCGCTGTCTTCAAACGCCCGGACGTTTCCGCTACTCACCGGCGAGGTCGCGCCGCAGGGCGTGCGGTTGCTGACGACCGCACTGCACGGGTCGGAGATGTTTTGGCGGCAGCTGAAGTTCGCCGAGTTCGACATCTCGGAGATGTCGTGCGCGTCGCTGATGATCGCGACCTCGCACGGACCGACGAATTGGGTCGCCATCCCGGTCTTCACGACGCGGATCTTTTTCCACACCGGCGTTCTGGTGCGCACCGACGCGAACATCACCTCGCCGGCCGATCTCAACGGCAAGCGCGTCGGCGTGCCGGAGTATCAGCAGACCGCCGCCGTCTGGGCGCGCGGTATCCTCAAAGACGAGTTCGGCGTCGATCCGCGCACGATCGAATGGTACATGGAGCGGCCGCCGGAACAGAGTCACGGCGGCGCAACGGCGTTCAAGCCGCCGGCGGGGATCCGCCTGAAGTACATCGACCCCGCGACCAACATCGGCAACATGCTCGCCGAGGGTTCGCTCGACGCGACGCTGCTGTACCTCAACACGGCGAACCTCGTCGATCGCAGCCGGCTCGATCTCGGCAATCGGGCCGACATCCGTACGCTCTTTCCCGATCCGAAGGCCGAGGCACGCCGGTATTTCGCGAAATCGGGCATCTATCCGATCAATCATACCGTGGTGATCCGGCGCAGCGTGCTGGAAAAATATCCGTGGGTCGCGTTGAACCTCTATTCGGCCTTTGCGGAGATCAAGGACCGTTTGGCGCGACAGCGAGCCGACGATTTGGCGCCGTGGCTGGATGCCGGCATCGTCGATCCCGGGTTGCCGGCGGCGCTCGCGCGCGATCCGTTGGCCTACGGGCTCCGGGCCACGCGCCCCGTACTCGAAACGCTTGCCGGCTACGTACACGATCAGGGTCTCACGGACCGCGTGATGCGGCTCGAAGAGATCTTCGCGCCGAGTTGTCTGGACCTGTAGGCGAGATGACGCAGTGAACCGCGCGGGCTCGCTGGCCGCGCTCGGTGCCGCGGCATGGATCGCCCGTAACGGGACGCGCGTGTCCGCCCAGAACGCGCCGCTCACGACGGTGCGCGTCGGTGCGGTGCCGGCCGACTCGCTCTCACCGTTGCTCTACGCGATGCGCACCGGCATGTTCGAAAAAGCCGGGCTCAAGCTCGAGCTGCAAACGCTGGGCGGCGGCGATGCGGTGACGCAAGCCATGGTCGGCGGCGCGCTCGACATCGGGCTGACGAGCTTGGTCTCGCTGATGCAGGCGCATCAGCGCGGCATCCCGCTGTTCATCATCGCGCCGGGCGGCTTGTGGATCGACCAAAACGTCGCCGGCCTGCTCGTCCTGGCGGATTCGCCGTTGAAGACCGCGCGCGACCTGGACGGCAAGGTCGTTTCGACCGCGTCGCTGTTGGCGCTGGGCACGGTGGCGATGGATGCGTGGATGGACCAGAACGGCGGCGACTCGAAAACGGTGCGCTTCCTCGAATTGCCGTGGACGGCCGCCGGCGCGGCCCTGCACCAAGGCCGTATCGACGCGGCCATCGTCGACAACCCGGCGTACGCGCAAGCGCTGGCCGACGGTTCCGTCCGTACCGTCACCCGCGTCTACACCGCGATCGCCAAACAGTTCTTGCTCGGGGCGTGGTTCGTCACGGGCGACTATCTCGCCAAGAACCGGAGCGTCGTCACCCGCTTCGCGCGCGTCTGGGCCGACGCGGCCGCGTTTACCCGCACGCACTCCGATCTCACCGTCGACGACGTCGCGCAGCTCACCAAACAAGACCGCAGCGTTATCGCACACATGCAGCGCACGTGGGTCGGCACGACCGTCAGCCTCGGCGACATCCAGCCGGTGATCGACGTCGCGGCCCGCTATCACCTGATCGACAAATCGTTCCCGGCCGCCGAGATCGTCAGCGACGCGGTGGTGCGTTAAGCCGGCAGGACGTCGACCGCAACCTCGACTTCATGCTCGCTGCCGCCGGTGATGATGCCGTGGATCGGTGCGACGTCGCCGTAGTCGCGACCCCAGGCGAGCGTGATGTGCTCGCTGCTCGGCAGCATGTCGTTGGTAGGATCGAAGTCGACCCAGCCGAACGGCGGCATCCAGACCGCAAACCAGGCGTGGCTCGCATCGGAGCCGATGAGGCGCTCGCGCCCTTGCGGCGGGTGCGTCAGCAGGTAGCCGCTCACGTACCGCGCGGCCAGCCCCATCGAGCGCACGCAGGCGATTCCGACGTGGGCGAGGTCCTGACACACGCCGGCGTGCAACGCGAACGCTTCCCTGACCGTCGTGCGCGTGTCGGTGGCGTCCTTGTCGTAAGCGAAGTCCCGGTGGATGCGCGCGTTGAGCTCCAGCAAGCAGTCGAACAGCGCTCGTCCGCGCGGGAAACTCGTCCGCGCGTATGCGACGACCTCGTCGTCGGTCGCCGTCAACGGCGTGTCGAACACGTACTGCAGCTCCTCGAACATCTCCGGACCGAGCGGCGGCTCGAACGCGGCGCGCACCGCTTCCCACGCTAGGCTCTCGAGCGGGCCGTACGCCGGGACCGGCTCGACCGAGACGCGGCTCTCGGCCACGATCTCGAGCGTCTCATGCGGCTCGTCGATGACGAAACAACTGGTCGTGTTGCCGAAGTAGTCGGCGCGCTCGAACCGGCCCGAGGGTTCCGGCGAGATCGCCAGCTCGACCGCGAGCGAGCGTTGCCGCGCGGTCGTGCGCGGCACGAGGTGCGCCAGCAGGCGCGAGTAGGCGACGGCCGAGCGATAGCGATACGACGTGCGATGGCGCACCAGGTAGGCGTTCACGCGCGGTGCCTGCGCAAGTGCTGCAAGTACGCGTCGCCGACCGCGTCGGCGATCTCCGTCATGCTGTCCTCGATGTCGTCGAGCAACGCGATCAGCGCCGGCCGGCGCCCGGCCGCATTCGGTTCGGCCAGCGCGTAGGGGTAGGCCGACGCGATCCGGACGTGGATCTTCTGGGCGATGCTGCGCGCCCGTCCGCGGCGCTGCGCTTCGGTGACCAGCGGCAGTTCGGAGGCATGATGGACGATGGCTCGCGTTTGGAACGCGACGGCGCGCGGGTTGCTGGGATCGAGCAGCAGCAAGTCGATCGCCGGCGCGGCCTGAAACGCGTTCTGATAACGATAGGAGTAGGTCATCGCGCTGTCGGCGATTTCGAGCGCGACTTGGATCGAAGCGCTCTCGCGGCCGTCGGCCTCGGTCAGCGTGTGGCGCACCAGGTCGCACGTGGCCAGCGTGCGCTCGATGCGGCGGCCCAGATCGAAGAACAGCCAGTTGCTGCCGCGCGTCATGTTCTCATCGGCCAAGCCCGACAGCGCGGCGGTGCGCCGGATCAGCATGTCGAGATACGCCAGCGCGCCGGTGCCTTCGAACGAGTCGGGCGCCGCCTCGTCGGGCGTGTTGCGGGTGGTCAAGGCGTAGATGGAGCGCCACGTGTCCAGCGAGAGGCGGTCGCGCGCGACCCAAGCCGTCAGCGCGACGCGCCGCAGCAAGCGCTGCAAACCCGAACGCTCCCGGCCGAAGATCAGCTCGTCGACTTCGTTGCGCAGCTTCGCATCGTCGCCGTCATCGGTGGCGGCGGCGATCGCCGTTTCGGTCACGTGCTCGCGCGGTAACAGCAGACGCTGGGCGAGCACGACGGCGCTCATCGTCGTGGTCGAACCCGTGTCGCCGGCCAAGCGCGTGACCACGGCGCGCAGGATGCGGATCAACGTCTCCATGCGCTCGGCGTAGCGCGCGAGCCAGAACAGGTTGTCCATCGCGCGGCTGGGCGCTGCGTGGCCGGAGCGCCGGATTTCCACCCGCGCGGTCGGAGGCCGCAACAGGCTGAACGTGTCGACCGGGCCCGAGGCCAACGCCCACACGTCCTTGCTGCCGGCGCCCGACTGCATCGAGAGCGCGCGCACCGAGTCGTCCGCCGCGACGCGTGCGAGGCCGCCCGGCATCACGACGTACCCCTGCGGCGTCCACGCGGCGAACACGCGCAGCGACATCGGACGCGAGCCGAAGCTGCCGCGTTCGAACGTCGGCGCCGTGCCGAGCGGCATCAGGTCTTGCACGACCAGCGTGGCGGCACGCCGTTCGACCTCGTCGGCGAAACGTTGCAGTTGCTCGTCGGTGAGGTCGCTGCCCAAGCGCGCCGACGAGCCGCGCGAGAACAGCGGCCACGCATCGAACGCGTTGCGGATGACGCCTTGCCGCGCGCGGGCCAGGCCTTCCGACCGGCCCCACGGGGTGCCGCACCACACGGTGGGGATGTCGCGCGCGAGCAGTTCCTCGCCGAACAGCGCGCGCGCCGCGTTCGGCAGATACGCATCGAGCGCCGGCGATTCGACGACGCCGCCGCCGAGCGCGTTCGCCATGACGACCGTGCCGGTCCGAATCGCCTCGACCAGCCCGGGCGCGCCGAGCGCGGAGTCCGCGCGCAGCTCGAGCGGATCGGCAAAGTTCGAGTCGAGCCGGCGAAAGATCACCGAGACGCGTTCGAGGCCGCCCAGCGTGCGCAGGTAGACGACGCCGTCGCGCACCGAGAGATCGTCCCCCTCGACGAGCTCGAGACCCAGATAGCGCGCGAGATAGGCGTGTTCGAAGTAGGCTTCGTTGTACGAACCCGGCGTGAGCAGCACCGCGTGCCCGGCCGCGCCGCGCGCGAGGCCGACGACCGCGTCGCGATAATGGCGGAAGAACGACGCCAACCGTTGCACGCCCAGCTCGCCGAACAGCTCGGGGAACGTCTGGCTGACGACGACGCGGTTCTCCAGGGCGTAGCCCAAGCCGCTCGGCGCATCCGCGCGGCTCGCGTGCACGGTCCACGAGCCGTCGGGTTCGCGCGCGATGTCGGCCGAGTACAGGTGCACGTGCACGCCGTCCGGCGGCGCAACGCCGTGCAGCGCGCGCAGATACTGCGGATGTCCGAGCACGAGGTGGGCGGGGACGATGCCTTCGCGCAGCAGACGCCCGTGACCGTAGATGTCGTGCAGGATCGCGTTGGCAAGCCGCGCGCGCTGCGTGACCGCGGCTTCGATCGCGGTCCAATCCGCCGCGCTGATGACGAACGGGGCGATGTCGAGCTGCCAGAGCCGGCCGAGTCCCGCCGTTTCGTCGTAGACGTTGTAGGTGACGCCGTTCTCCCGGACCATGCGGGTGGCCGATTCCATCCGGTGCTGGTACTCTTCGGGCGCCATCGCCGCGAACGCGGACACCAGCTTCTGCCAGTGCGGCCGCACCGCGCCCGAGCGGTCGAGCAATTCATCGTAACGGCCGAGGGCTTCTTCGCCGAAGAGCGGCGCTGCGTTCGCCATGTGCTCAGCGGCGCCGCAAGTCGAGGGTGTGCGGAAAATCGGGATTGGGGGTCTCCGCCGGCGGCACGAATGCGCCCGGCGTAAAGCCCAACGGCTCGAAGCGCGCGAGGCGGCGGCCTTCGGCTTCGTAGGCGTTGACCGGAAAGGTCGTGTAGTTGCGGCCGCCGGGATGCACGACGTGATAGGTGCAGCCGCCCAGCGAGCGCGAGACGTGCGCATCCCAGATCTCGCACACCAGCGGTCCGTGCGGCGCGATCGTCGGGTGCAGCGCGTGCGGGGACCGCCAGGCGCGATAGCGCACGCCGCCGACCGCGCGTTCGACCGACGTCGCCGTCAGCGGCACGCGCCGGCCGTTGACCAGCACGTGATGCCGGCCGGTAGTGAAGCCGGAGAGCGTTATCTCGAGCCGTTCGACCGAACCGTCCACGTAGCGCACGGTGCCGCCGGCGGAACCTTCCTCGCCCATGACGTTCCACGGTTCGAGCGCGCCGCGCAGTTCCAGCTTTACGCCGTCGTACTGAACCGCACCGTAGAGCGGAAAGCGGAATTCCCAATGCGGCCGGAACCAGTCCGGATCGAAAGCGAAGCCGTGCGCGTTCAAGTCGCGCAGCACGTCGCAGAAGTCGGCCCAGACGAAGTGCGGCAGCATGAACTTGTCGTGCAGCGCCGTGCCCCAGCGGACGAGCCCGTTGTCGTACGGCGCTTCCCAGAAGCGCGCGATCAAGGCCCGGATCAGCAACTGCTGGGCCAGGCTCATCTCGGCGTGCGGCGGCATCTCGAACGAACGGAACTCGACCAGGCCCAAGCGCCCCGTCGGGCCGTCCGGTGAGTAGAGTTTGTCGATGCAGATCTCGGTGCGGTGCGTGCTGCCGGTGACGTCGATGAGGAGATTGCGGAAGATACGGTCGACGAGCCACGGTGAGACCCGGGCCGTCGAGCGCGGCGGCACCTCGGCGAACGCGAGCTCGAGCTCGTAGAGCGAATCGAGCCGCGCTTCGTCGACGCGCGGCGCCTGGCTCGTCGGGCCGATGAACAACCCGGAGAAGAGATACGAGAGCGACGGATGATTTTGCCAGAAGCCGACCACGCTCTTGAGGAGATCCGGGCGGCGTAGAAACGGGCTGTCGGCGGGCCTCGCGGCGCCCAGCGTGATGTGGTTGCCGCCGCCGGTTCCGGTATGCTTGCCGTCGAGCTGGAATTTCTCCGTCGCCAAACGTGCTTGGCGCGCGTCCTCGTACAGCGCGGTCGTGATCGCAACGGCTTCGCGCCACGTCCGTGCCGGATGAACGTTCACTTCGATCACGCCCGGATCGGGCGTGACCTTGATGACGTTGAACCGCGGGTCGTACGGCGGCAGATATCCTTCGATGTGCACCGGCGTTGCGAGCTCGGCGGCGGACTGCTCGACCGCGCCGAGCAACTCGAGATAATCGGCCGCCGATTCGGTCGGCGGCATGAACACGCACAGCCGGCCGTCGCGCGGTTCGATCGAAATCGCCGTGCGCACCGAACCGTCGATCGCGATGCCTTGTTCGACGAACTGCTGGCGCCGGCGTTCGTCGCGTACGCCGCCCGCGACGTACTGCTGTTGCGGCGCGTACGGATCGTCCGGCTCGTCCGGTTGGGACGATGCGGGCAACGGCTGCAGCGGCGCAAACGGATCGCGCGGCGCGATGACCGGACGCTCGTTCTCTTCGAGGTGGGGCAGCGACGCCAACGGCAGACGAAGACCGGCCGGCGAGTCGCCGGGCACGAGCTGCACGCGTCCCGACCGCGTCGACCAGCGCTCGGAACGCCAACGGCCGGCCGCGACCGCGTTCCAGCGCTGCACCGGCAGCACGTAGGCGGCCGGCACGTTGAGGCCGCGGCTGAACGAACGGGCGAGCCGCGCGCGTTCTTCGGGATCGTCGAGCTTCGAGTCGGCGACGGTGACGTTTTCCGGCAGCTCCGCCTCTTTGATCACCAGCGTGCGCACGTCTTCGTAGGCCGGCGTCACGAACGACGGATCGACGTCGATGCGCTGCGCGATCCCGCGCGCGAGCGCCGCCGCGTCCTCGAAGTTCGGCGCCGCATCGAACGTCTCGGGCGCGATGCGCGCGGCATCGTGCCACAGCGGCATCCCGTCACCGCGCCAAATTAGCGAGAACGCCCAACGCGGCAACGATTCGCCGGGATACCATTTGCCTTGGCCGTAGTGCAGCAGGCCGCCCGGCGCGAAGCGGTCGCGCAGGCGCCGGATCAGCGTGTCGCCGAAGGCGCGCTTCGTCGGGCCGACCGCGGCCGTGGTCCACTCTTCCGCGTCGGGGTCGTCGACCGCCACGAAGGTCGGCTCGCCGCCCATCGTGAGCCGCACGTCGCGCGCGCGCAGCGCCTCGTCGACGCGGTCGCCGAGGCGATCGATCGCCGCCCACTGCTCGGGCGTGTAGGGTTTCGTGACGCGCGCCGGCTCGTACACGCGCGTGACGGTCATGTCGAAGCCGAACGTTACCTCGCTGCGTTCCGCCGTGCCCGAAATCGGTGATGCCGACGTCGGATGCGCCGCGCACGCCAGCGGAATGTGTCCTTCTCCCGCAAACAGCCCCGACGTCGGATCGAGGCCGACCCAGCCGGCACCCGGCAGATACACCTCGCACCACGCGTGCAGATCGGTGAAGTCGTGCGTTGCGCCCGACGGTCCGTCGAGCGCCGCGACGTCGGCTTTGAGCTGGATGAGGTAGCCCGAAGCAAATCGCGCGGCGAGCCCGAGCCGCCGCAGCAGGTTGACCAAGAGCCAGGCCGAGTCGCGACACGAGCCCGAGCCGCGTTCCAGCGTTTCGTCCGGCGTTTGGATCCCCGGCTCCATCCGGATCAGGTAGCCGATGTCGCGCTGCAGCGCTGCGTTGAGCGCGAAGACGAACGACGTCGTCGGCGCTTCCGCCCGGCTGATGCCCGCGAGGTACGCCTCGAAGCGCTCGCCGAGCGTTTCGGCGGCGAGATACGGCGCCAGCTCCAGCGCCAATTGCGCATCGTAGACGAACGGATAGCGTTCGGCCGACGCTTCGAGGAAGAAGTCGAACGGGTTGATGACCGCGAGATCCGCCGTCAGATCGACGGTCACGGTGAGATGATCGGTCGGTTCGGGAACGAGCACGCGCGCCAGCCAGTTGGCCTGCGGATCCTGTTGCCAGTTGAGGAAGTGGTTTGCCGGTTCGACCTCGAGCCGGTACGCGAGGATCGGCGTGCGGCAGTGCGGGGCCGGCCGCAGCCGGATCACCTGGGGTCCCAAGCCGATGCGACGGTCGTAGCGGTAGCGTGTCGCGTGGTGCAGCGCCACCCGGATGCTCATGCACCCTAACTCTCGCCTTCGGACGCGTAGGGCCTACCGTCCATTGGGACGACTTCTCCCCGGCGCGCGTCCCGGCGCGGCGAACGTATGTTCGATAGCCCAGCCGGGCGTTCCAAGGCCCCTGACAGACCGGTAGGGCATAAATGAGGAAAGCAGCGGGTAAGCGGTCTGCAGCACTCGTCCGCAAAAAGTACCACTATGCAACAGCCCGACGACGGAGCTACCGGCGCGGAAGCGACCTGTTCCGTCCGAACGCCCGGCGTGCGCGATCTCCCCGAGATCGCGGGTCTGTTCGTCGACGCGTTTTCGGGCCATCCCATCGCGTCGCTCCCGCCGCGGTTGCGCCATCGCTTCATCGCCGCGCACATCGCCGAACGGCTCGCGCTCGTGGCGTGTGATGCAGCAGGCCGCGTCATCGGCTTCACGATCGCCGGACGGCGCGGCGACCTCGACCGCGCGCGGCGCAACTTCATCGTCGGCAACGCCGTGCAGTTGGCGTATCATGCGCTGTTACCGAAAGGACGCGCCTTGCGCGTTATGCGCAGCTCCGCTCGCACCGAGCATTCCTCGCCCTGCACGGACTATGAGTTGCGGTACATCGCCGTATCCGCGTTCGCGCGCGGCCGTGGTGTCGGCTCCGCGCTCTTGCAGGCGCTCGAGGCGGGTGCGCTGGGTAACCGCGCGTACTACGCGTGGGTGCTCGCCGAACGCCCGGCCGCGCTGCGTTTCTATTACCGGCACGGGTTCGGCAAGGAGTTCCAGTCCGGCGCCCACCTGCGGCTGGTAAAAATGCCGGCGCGCCAGTAGCGAAGCGGACGTGCAGAAGCCGGTTCTCAGTTACGACGTCGCCATGGGCGGCGACGCGTGGGTCGATGCAGGGGGCTACTCGCTGTGGACCCGAACCGTGGGCGCCGGACACGCACCGTTGCTGCTGTGGAAGCGCGGCGACGACGGCGCGGCGCCGTTGCCGGCGGGCGAGTACGTGCTCCACAACATTCGCGCCGGCTTGGCGCACCGTCTGGCGCATGCGTTCGGCTTTTGGCGCATCTCCGGCGGCGATGCGATCTTTCTCAAGACGACCGAGGGCACGGACACGCACTACACGCTGGCGTTGACGACCGGAGCCCCCGATTACCGGTCCGACGCGATCGCGTGGTACTGCCCGGCGTGCAATGCCGAACTGGCGCGCGCGGAATTCGAGACGCGCCGCTACGGCATCGGCCCGTTCTGGGCGTGGGCCCTGGCCGAGAGCCGGCGCTTCAACGCCAGGCCGGAGGGTCGCACCTGCCCGGCCTGCGGCGCCTTGCACCCGGCGGCCTATGGCTTGGATCCGGCCGGTGACGACGCGGTCGAGAGCGAAGCGCGGGCACTATGGTAGAAACGGTTTCCGAGGACGTCCTGGTCTGCCGGCTCGACGAGCTGACCGACGGCGCGGCGAAGCTCGTCACGGCGCGCGGGCGCAAGATCGCCCTGACGCGGATCGGCAGCGAGGTCTTTGCGATGCGCGACGCGTGTCCGCACAAGGCCGGCCCGCTCAGCGACGGCCGCGTCTCGGCCGCGCGCGGCGAGCTGATCTGCCCGTGGCATTTCTTTCGCTTCGACGTTCGAACGGGCGCGAGCATCACGAATCCGGAGTTGGTGAACGAAACGTATCCGGTGCGCGTCGAGGACGGCAACGTCTACGTGTCGATCCGGCGGCCGGCCGGCGCTTAGGAGCGGCGCGTGCAGCTCGAAATGACCATCGACGAGAGCCTCGAGAAGGCGATCGACGATTGGGATTTTCTCGAGGAAACGATCGCCAAGAAGTTCTCGACGTTTCGCAGCGTCGGCTCGAACATCTACGGGGTTCGGCGCCGCGCGGTCGATTCGGCCGCCGGCATCACCGACATGAAGAAGGGCGATATGTCGGTCGTGTACGAGCTGGGTCCGGACGGACCGGTCGGCCACGCGTTCCGCACCAACAACTTCCACGTCATCGCGTCGGGCACGCCCCATCACTTGCCGCACAGCTTCGGCTACTGGCACATCAACGACATGGAAGAGCTGGCCGTGAAGTTCGCCGGGAAAGACGGCGACCTCGGCTACAGCCTCCTGATCATGCGCCGCCCGACCGGAAGTGAAGGCGAAAGCTTCGCGTGGTACTGCGAAGACTGCTTGACGCTGCTTTACGAGTTGCGCCTGCGGACCGGCGAACTGGGCCTCGGGGAGTTCTGGCGCGGCGAGGTGCAAGCGGTGACGACCTTCAATGCCGACGCGAAGTTGCGCACGTGCCCCGAGTGCGGGCTGGTCAACGCGAAAACGTATCCTTGGAACACGTCCAAGGATACGCCCGAGTTGGCTTTAGCGCGGCGCGAAGGCTACGGCTCGTCGATCGAGCGCCGCTACAAACCCACCGCCTCCTAAGCTGTTTGCTTCACCTCGTCGATCCACATCTGCCAGACGCGGTCGACGCCGTGGCTCGAGCCCGACCCCGGGTTGACGGTGCGTGACTCCATCTCACGTGCTTCGTCGGCGTCGATGTAATCGATCGGCCGGTTGAGTGCCAGCGCCTGCAGCAAGAGGCGCGCGTTGACCTCGGTGTAGATCGCGCGCGAGATGCACTCGCGGATGTCGGGACCGACAACCGTGTCGCCGTGACCGCGCATCAGCACGACATTGTTCTGGGCTAAGGTCTTGACCAGTGCCTTGCCGATACCCGGCGTGTTCACCAGCGGTGACTTCGCTTCCGGAACGTGGTGCGTGTTGAACACCGGTACCCCGCTCTCTAGGAACGATGCGGTGTGGCAGATCGGGCGCAGCGGGACGTCGGTCACGCCGAACGGGATCACGGTCGGCGAATGACTGTGGACGACGGCGTTGACGTCTTTGCGCGCACGGTAGACTTCGGCGTGGATGAAGCGTTCCGAATACGTCGCCCGGCCGCCCGCGCCGGGCTGATTACCGTCGAGGTCGAGCTCGATGATGTCGCTCTCCCGCACGCGGCCGGGCGAAACCGCGGCCGCCATATAGAAGCGTTCCGGATTCGTCGGGCTTCGAAAGCTCGCGTGGCCATATCCGTCGACGACTCCGTGATGGTAGAGAATGTGGTTTGCGGCGACGAGATCGTCGATGAGCATGCGCAGTTCCGGCATCTGGCTTTCCCCTTTTTCTGTCGTGTTTTGAGAATTGATGTGTGGAGGACTCGGCTACGCTTCCAAAGGAGTCCTCTCGTATGCATACGTTCCGTCGCTTTTCCATCGCCGAACGCGATCGCCGTTGGGCCGCCGTGCGGAAGCTCATGGTGCGCGATCAAATCGCCGCGATCATCGCACCGAACAACCCCGGCAATTCGACGGACTGGCAGTCCGACGCGCGCTATCTCTCGCACTGCGGCGGCGGGGCGGACGCGTCGATCGCGGTCGTCTTCCCCCAGACGGGCGACGTCACGGTCGTCGCAACGTCGGCCAAAGAACGTTGGGGGCCGCTCATTCAAGACTGGGTGAGTGACGTGCGTGAGGCCAACCGGCGTTACGGGCGCATCATGGGCGAACGCCTGCGCGAGCTGGGCATCACGAACGAGCGCATCGGCATCGCGGGTCTCGGCGGCGGAACGCGCACGCCCGAAGGCACGATCATGTACGGCGCCTATGAAGCGCTGGTGGCGGCGTGCCCCCGCGCCACGTTCGTCGACGCTTCGGATCTGCTGCAAGAAGTGCGTGAGCTCAAGAGCGACGAGGAAGTCGCCGTGCTGCAGACGTCGGTCGATTTGATCGAACGCGCGGTCGAAGCGCAAGCGTACGCCGCGCAGCCGGGCGTCCCGGACTACGTGGTGTGGGCGGAAGCGATGCACGCGATGTACGCGCGCGGTTCGGAGCAGCCGGTGCACTTCAACTGGATCGCCGCGCAGCATCCGGGCCGCACACTCACGCGCCCGAGCGGGCGACCGTTGGTTGCCGGTGACGTGATCGTGGCCGAGCTCGAGTCCTCCGTGATCGGGTATCGCGCGCAGCAGATTCGCCCGGTAGCCGTCCACACGTGCGATCCCGTCTTCCTCGAGCTCTCGAAGATGCACGCCGAACTCTATCCCAAGCTGCTCGAGGTGCTGCGGCCGGGCATCAGCGTCGCCGAGTTGATCGACAAGACCATCGCCGCCGGCAAGTCGGTCGCGGTGCGCGGCGGTCCGCTCGCGGACGTCAAGACGTCGCTGATCGTGCACGGCCGCGGGCTCGGGGACGACCGGCCGCTGTTGCTCACCAATCTCGATGCGAAGCCGATGTACGAAGGGACCGAACGCGCGATGGACTTCCGCTTTCCGGCCAACGGCGTCTACATCGTGAAACCGACGATCTCAACCGCCGACAAGAAGTACCAATTCATCTGGGGCGACACCGTGCACGTGTCGGGCCGGGGCGCACGGCGGATGGGCCGTTCGCCGCACGGCATCGTGCTCTCGCCGGCCAGCGGCTTGTCGAGCTGGCCGACCGACGTCACGGCGTACAGCTGATGAACTGGCCACGACCGGCGAGCTCGCGGTGTGCGGGCTGCCGGCCGTCGTTGCGCGCGTGACCGCCTAGCGGCCGCCGCCGGGCGAGCGCGCCGGCCGTGGTTGCGCCGGCGCGCCGCGCAGCATGGCCGGATGCGGCTGCTGTTGCGGCGGTTGCGGTGCAGCTTGGCGAACCATCGGTTGGGCGGCCGGCGCGCGCATCACGGGTGCCGCAATGCGGGCAGCGGGGGCCGCCGCGACCGGCGGAGCGTGATGCACGTAGACCGGCATCGTCGCCGGGCGCATCGCCGGAGCGGTACGCGCGACGGGTGCTGCAGGTGCCTGACGCACGAAGGGTGCTGCCGGAGCCGCGCGCACGACGGGTGCTTGCGCAGCGGGACGCACGGGCGGCACGTAAGCCGGTCTTGCCGGTGCGGCCGCCGCGGGGCGCGTGACGAGGCGCGCTGCGGCGGCGCGATCGTTCGAGGTGACCGGCACGAACCCGGCCGGCTTCGCCGCCGGCGTGAACGCTCGCGGCGCGGCGACGACCGGCGGTTTGCCGGCGTTGACGGTCGACAGGGATCGGCGGTCTTGCGCGGCAACGGCTACGTGCTGTTGCTGCTGCTGCGTCATCGGCCGATGCGGCGCGCGGGCAGCGGCGAGTTCACCGCTGGTGGCGCGCGCTTGCACGCCGCCGGGACCGTTGTAGCTGACGCGATTGACCGTAACGTTGTTGACGACCGTGCGGTCCACGTAGACGTTCTTGATGTACGTTTTGTTGACCGGCGTTACGGCGGTGTTGTAACGGAACGTGTTCCCCGACCAGCGTCCGCCGACGTAGCCGTGACCGTAGTAGCCGGCGCCGTAGTTGATGCCGCCGTAGAAGCCGACGCTGAGGCCCCAGTAGCCCTGATGCCAGGAGTACGCGCCGGCGTTCGCCGCCCAATAGCCGGGCGTCCAGTAGTAGCCCGTCTGCGGCGGCTCCGCCCAGAATCCGGGCACCCAGTAGTAGCCGGCTTCGCCCCACGCCC
>JBEKXE010000002.1:0-70011 GCA_049512335.1 Candidatus Lustribacter sp. | reverse complement strand
CAAATCCCCACGCAACTGGGGGGCCTAGTGCCCCTCTCGGCCATCACGCACGTCGTCGCGCAGCAGCTCGATCAGCCGCTCTATCGCGACGACTTCCAAAACGTCTCCTACGTCGCTGCCGACATGGCCGGGCGCAGCTCGACCTACGCAGTGCTCGACCTGGTCTTCGCGCTCATGCGCGACCCGTTGCCGGCCGGCTATCATGTCGATTGGGGCGGCGAATGGGATCTGACGAACGTCGTGTTCGCTGATCTCGGGCGCGCTATGCTGATCGCGTTTATCTTGATCTATTTCGTGCTCGTCGCACGTTTCCGTTCGTTCACCGTGCCGCTGGTGGTGCTGGCGGCGGTGCCGCTGGCGGTAATCGGAGTGATGCCTGGCTTCGCGATCCTGGCGCCGTTCGGCGTCTACTTTTCCGCGACCGCGATGATCGGCCTGATCGCGCTCATCGGCATCGTCGTGCGCAACTCGATCATCCTGATCGAATTCATCGAAGAAAAGCGGAAAGAAGGCGCGCAGTTGCGCGACGCGCTCGTGGACGCCGCCGCCGCGCGTACGCGACCGATTTTTCTCACGGCTGCCGCCGGCGTGCTCTCATCGATCGTGATTGCGTCGGATCCCGTGTGGAGCGGTCTGGCATGGGCGCTCGTCTTCGGCATGAGCGCCTCGGCCGTACTCTCGGTCATCGCAATTCCGCTCCTCTACGAGCGCGTCACGCGGACTGCTAAGGCCCCGCTACGAAGGCCGGCTCCTGAGGCAGGGACCGCGTTTGCGGCACCGGTCACGATGCACACCTTCGTGACTTTCCCCGAACTCGACGGCTTCGTCATGGAGTCGACGTCGATACCTCGTGTGACGGTCGGCGAGATCCTTCAACTCGACGCCGAGGTGTTCCGCGGCGAGGGCGACGCGGTTGACGGCGTCGCACGGCTGCACGGTCCGTTCCGGGTCGAGCAGGCCGAGATGATCGTCTCCAGCAGCCTGGGGGAGCTCGAAGCGCGTCAGCGGACGACGTTAGTATCCGCTGAACCGCCCGGTCCAGTATGGCGTGAGGTCGAGTATGCATAAGGGCGCACGGGCCGGCATGGCCGCATTGCTGCTTGGCTTCGGTTTGGCCCGCGGAGCGGCGTTCGCCCAAACGCCCGCGGCGGCTCCGCTCTCGCTCGATGCGGCGGTGGCCATCGCGCTGGATCGCAACGCCGGCTACCGCATCGCGCACACCGACATCGTCGCCGCGCAGGCGCGGTTACGTCAAGCCGCCGGACCGCAATTGCCGAACGTCGCGGTGAGCGATGGGCTCAACTACGTAAACCCGGTCGCGGTACTGAGCACGCCATTCGGTGCGTTGCCCTTCAGCTCGACAACGATGACGAACGTGCCATTGTTGACCCTCTCGTATCAGCTCTTCGACGGCGGCCGAACCGCCGCACAGGTCTCGCAAGCCGCCGCCGCACTGGCCGCTGCGGAAGCTGATGAACGCACGGCGCGCATGTCGCTGATCGACGCCACGTCGAAAGCGTATTTCGATCTTGTCGCGGCGATGCAATACGCGATGGTCGCCGATCAATCCGTTGAAGTCGCACAAGCGCAAGTGGACGAGGCGCAACGATTCTTTAACGCAGGGCAAGTGCCGCACGCCGACGTCTTGCGCGCCCAAACCGAACTTGCCGATCAGCGTGTCCAAGGCCTCGGCGCGCATAATGCCGTCGCCCTAGCCCAGACCGCTCTCGACGACGCGCTCGGCGTGCCGCTCGGCGATCTTCATCAGCCCACGGATCCGCTCGACGCCGGCGCGCCGGACGTCGTGCTCGACGCACTCTTGACCGCCGCAAGTACGAACCGCGGAGACATCGCGGCGGCCCAAGCGGCGGTCGACGCGGCGGCATACGCGCTCAAGGAAGCGCGCGCCGCGCGCGCGCCGCGCATCGGCGTCGCGGTCGCCGACGGCAACGTCCAGCCGGCGGTCGTACCCGGTTATCGGAATCAATTTTCGGTCGGCCTCAGCGCGGTGTGGACGCTGTTCGACGGCGGCACGACCGCCGGGCAGATCGACGCGGCGCAAACCGGCATCGATCGAGCGAAGCTCGCCCTCGAACGATTGCGCACCGACGTCGAACTGCAGGTCCGGCAAGCCGTTCTCAATCTGAGTGACGCAAAGGCGCGCATCGGAGCGGCACAAGCGTACGTCGCGCTAGCCGATGAGAATTTGCGCCTGGCCCAAGTTCGCTATCGCGGCGGGGTCGGAACGGTACTCGAATTGCAAGATGCCCAGCTCCGCGCGACATCGGCTCGGCAAGCGCTTATCGCAGCACAAGTAGCCGTTCGTGAGGGCATCGTCCACGTGCGTTTTGCCGCAGGTCTCCTGTGAGGAATAACATGAAGCCACATATTCTGATCCTCGGTGCGGGGTTTGCCGGTCATACGGCCGCGTTGCATCTATCCTATCTCGTGCGCGGCAAAGCCGACGTCACGGTCGTGGCGCCGAACAACCGCTTTACCTGGTTTCCAAGCTTGGTTTGGGTCGGTACCGGAACGATGCGCGAAGAGGAAACGGTCTTTGCGCTCAAGCCGGTCTACGACAAGATCGGCATCGCGTACGTCGACGCGCGCGCGAAGATCATCAACGTCGGAACGCAAACCGTCACGGTTGAAGACGCGGCCGGATCGCCCTCCGACATCCACTACGATTATCTCGTCAACGCGACGGGACCGTACCTGAATTTCGAGGGTACGCCTGGCCTCGGGCCCGCGACCGGCAACACGACGAGCATTTGCACCGTCGAGCACGCCGTTCAAACGCGCGAACGCTATTTGGAAGTCGTCCGAGCGGCGCAAGCCGGCAAACGCGGTCGCATCGTGGTCGGCGTGGGGCATCCGGCGGCGACCTGCGAGGGCGCAGCCTTCGAGTTTCTCATGAACGTCCATGCCGACCTCAAACGGCGGCGAGTCCGCGATCTCATCGATCTCACTTGGCTCACCAACGAGCCGGAGTTTGGCGACTTCGGCGTCGATGGCGTCGAGGCGCTTCGAGGCGGCGTCCTGGTGCGCGGGGCGAGCCTCGTGCGCATGCTTCTCGACGAGTCGAATGTCCAAGCGATCGCCGGTGCGGGCGTCACGCGCGTCGAGCCGGGCCGCGTTCATTACGAACGCGTCGGCGACGAGCCCGGGTCGGTAGCATTCGATCTCGCGATGCTGCTGCCCCAATTTCGCGGCATACCGATGCGCTATATCGATGCCACGGGAACCGACGTCACCGAAGCGATGACGCTGCCAAGCGGCTTCATGCGCGTCGACGCCAACTACGAACCGAAAGCGTACGAAGCGTATCGTGCAGACGATTGGCCGGCGCTCTACCGCTCGCCGTCCTACGATAACGTCTACGCCGTCGGCATCGCGTTTGCCCCACCGCACCCGATCTCCAAAGGGAAGAAGACGGGAAGCGGGCTCGCCGTGGTGGCAACCCCGCCACGAACCGGAATGGCGTCAGGTATCATGGGCCGGACGGTTGCCGAGAACATCGCGATGCAGGTCGACGGGAAGACGCCCGATCACCATGCGCGTATGTCGGAGATGCCGGCAGCTTGCATTGCTTCGATGGGGAAATCGTTGTGGAGCGGATCCGCCGCGACGATCATCATGACGCCCGTCGTCCGCGACTTCGACCGGTATCCGAAATACGGGCGCGATCTGTCGCTCTGCGACCTCGACGTCGGGCTCAATGGTGCGTGGACGAAGCGACTTCTTCACTCCGCATTTTTGTGGAAACTCCAAGCAAAACCGGGCTGGCAGCTCGTCCCGGAGTAAGGCGAACATGGGACTTTTTTGGCGACGTTTCCTCCCGCTCCAACTCTGGCGCTTCGTCACGCTCAACATCAAGATGTATCGGATCGCGCGCGGTTCGATCGGCCCCGGGCGCCGCCCGCACTAGGAAGGGCTACGCTCGTGGATACCGTCGTCGCGGACCGGCTTCAGTTCGCGTTTACCGTCATGTTCCATTGCGCTCGCGTTCCGAGGCCTCTGGCTACTGAGCATCGTCCTCGACCTTGCCGTGACTGCGTGGACGGTTGCGACGTACCCGATCGCCGGCCCCAGGCTTGCGATCGCGGGCGTTCTCGGCTTCGTCGCGCTGCTCGCGCTGCTAGCGGTCGGCGTTATGCAGCGGCAACGGCGTACGGTCGCCGCGTTCGCGGCGTCGTCGGCCGGAATCGTGAGCTTGCTCGGGGCAGCCGTCGCGACGCTCTATCCATATTTGATTCCCTCGTCGAGCGGCTACCCCGGTCTGACGATATTCGAGGCATCGCCGAGCAGCGGAGCGCTGGCGGGCATCGTAGCGATCGTGGCAATCGGACTAATCGTGGTTTACTCATACCAAATCGCCGTCACGCGACGTTTGTTAGCGCCGAGCACCCCCAGTGCGGCTAGAGCAAAATGAGTGAATCGGTGGACCGGAAAGTCAAGTCGCAGTTTGCGTTCCCATCGAGGCGCCTTGCATCATCATCCCGCGCATCTGCGACATCATCTGCCGTCAGCACGGCTGGACCGCATCGCCCCTAGAGCAATATCCCCAGCACGATGGCAATCACCGGCGCGCCGTCAGGCCGGCGCTTCGAGCATCTTGTCAGCCTTACTATTGAAGCGATAACGCGGGAGGACGTCGAGGTCGGTCCCCGTGACGCGGATGACCCACGCCTTGCCCGGCTGGTTCGTCGAGTGGATTGCGCCCGAGGGGTACGAACGCGCCTGACCCGGGCCGAGCACGTACTTGTCGATGACGGTCAACTCCGCGTGATCGTCGGACTCGGGATTCTCCCGTCGCCAAAGCGTCATCTCGGTCGAGCCCTTGGCGTTCCCGTAGACCGCCCACGACGTCCCGTGGCTGTGGGGCAGGCCCGGCTTCGGCGACGGGGCTCGTGGTAGAGGACGCGCTTGCCTGGCGGGATAGAATCTTCGAAGGTCTGCGCGACGAAGGCCGGGGTTCGCTAGCAGCGTTAGTCGCCGCTGATTTTGTTGCGCAGCGTGCCGGCGGCGCGACCCAGCATGCGGGCGGCGGTTTTGCCGGCGTTGCCGGCGGCGCGTTCGAGCTCGGCGCGTTTTTCGGGATCGTTGAGGTGCGCGTGCACGGTCGCGATGCCGGCCCCGATCTTGGCTTGATTTTCGGTCTTGCGCAATTCGGTCATGGCGGCGGTGACCGCGACCCCCGCAAGGCTGCGGGCGGCCATGACGATCGCGCGGCCGAGGAATCCCATTACGGCAGCGTCAGCGGACGGTACCGCAGGCGGTGCGGGCGGGCGGCTTCTTCGCCCAGCCGCTGCACTTTGTTCGCTTCGTATTCGTGGTAGTTACCCTCGAAGAAATAGACGCTCGAGTCGCCTTCGAACGCGATGATGTGCGTGGCGATGCGGTCGAGGAACCAGCGGTCGTGGCTGATGACCATGACCGTTCCCGCAAACTCGTCCAAAGCATCCTCGAGCGCGCGCAGCGTTTCGACGTCCAGATCGTTGGAGGGCTCGTCGAGCAGCAGCACGTTGGCGCCGACCAGCAGCGTCTTGGCCAGGTGCAGCCGGCCGCGTTCGCCGCCCGAGAGCGCTCCGACGAGCTTCTGCTGATCGGCGCCCTTGAAGTTGAAGCGGCCGAGATACGCGCGGGCCGGCATCTCGAAGCGGCCGACTTTGAGCAGATCGAGTCCGCCGCTGACGTCCTCGAACACCGTTTTGCCGTCGGCCAGCGTTTCGCGGCTCTGATCGACGACCGCGAGCTTGACCGTCGGCCCGATCGCGATCGTGCCGGCGTCGGGCTGCTCGGTTCCGGCGATCAGCCGGAAGAGCGTCGTCTTGCCGGCGCCGTTGGGCCCGATGATCCCGACGATCGCGCCGGCCGGAATGCGGAACGACACGTCGTCCATCAGGAGCCGGTCACCGTAGGCCTTGCGCACGCCGCTGAACTCGATCACCTGATCGCCCAGCCGCTCGGCGACCGGAATGAAGATCTCTTGCGTTTCGTTGCGCCGCTGGTATTCGTAACTCGAGAGCTCCTCGAACCGCGCGATGCGGCTCTTGCTCTTCGATTGGCGCCCCTTCGTTCCGGCGCGCACCCACTCGAGCTCTTTCTTGAGCGCTTTCTGGCGCGCGGTTTCGCTCGCTTCTTCTTGCGCCAACCGCTCCTGCTTCTGATCGAGCCAGGAACTGTAGTTGCCCTTCCACGGGATGCCGCGGCCGCGGTCGAGCTCGAGGATCCACTCGGCGGCGTTGTCGAGGAAATACCGGTCGTGCGTGACCGCCACGACGGTGCCGGGAAAACGCTGCAAGAACTGTTCGAGCCACTCGACGCTCTCGGCGTCGAGATGGTTCGTCGGTTCGTCGAGCAGCAACATGTCGGGCTTGGACAACAGCAGGCGGCATAGCGCCACGCGGCGTTTCTCGCCGCCGGAGAGCGGACCGATCGTCGCATCCCACGGCGGCAACCGCAACGCGTCGGCCGCGATCTCCAGCTGGCGGTCGAGGTCCTCGCCGTCGGATGCGAAGACGACCGCTTCGAGTTTCGCCTGTTCGGCCGCCAGCGCGTCGAAATCGGCATCCGGCTCACCGTACGCGGCATAGACTTCGTCCAAACGTTTGCGCACCGCCAGCAACTCCGCGTGCGCTTCTTCGACCGTTTCGCGAACCGTTTTGGCCGCGTCGAGCTTCGGCTCTTGCTCCAGGTACCCGATCGAGAGGTTCGGCATCGGGATGGCGTCGCCGTCGATCTCGGTGTCGACCCCGGCCATGATGCGCAGGATCGTCGATTTACCCGATCCGTTGAGCCCCAGGATGCCGATCTTCGCGCCGGGGAAAAAGCTCAGGGAGATATCTTTGAGGATCTGGCGTTTGGGCGGCACGATTTTGCCGACCCGGTGCATGGTATAGACGTATTGGGACACTCCCAAATCTATCGCGCGCCGGCGCCGGCTTCCTGGCAAGGGAGCCGTCGCGGCAATGTGCTAACGAGGACACCATGAACGGACAACGCTACGACCGCGCGGTCGACGACGTCGGCAACCTCGTCGAGATCGGGCACATCAACGTCAACGTCGCCGATCAGCTCGAAGCGACCGAATTCTACGTCACGGCGCTGGGGCTCACGCGCGATCCGTACATGATGACCGGCACGAACAACATGTGGGTCAACATCGGTCGCCACCAGTTCCATTTGCCGACGGCCGACCGCGGACAGTGCTTCCGCGGCACCGCCGGCATCGTCTTCCCCGACCTCGACGCGCTGCGCAAGCGCTTGACGGCGGCGCACGTTCCGTTCACCGACGTCGCGGACGGCGTCGAGGTTCGCTCGCCGTGGGGCAATCGCATTCGCGCGCACGCGCCGGCACCGCGCTTCGGCCCGGTCACCCTGGCGCTGGCGTACATCGAATGCGAGGTCGAGCCGGGTTCGGCGCAGCCGATCGCCGATTTCTACCGCGAGATCTTCGGAGCGCCGGCGTCGCTCGCCGACGGCGGCCGCACCGCGCACGTTGCGGCCGGCTCGCAGGAGCTGATCTTCCGCGAAACCGACGCGCCGCTCGCGCCCTACGACGGCCACCACATTCAAGTCTACATCGCCGATTTCTCGACGCCGTACCGCAAGCTGGTCGAGCGCAAGCTGCTGACCAAAGAGGACGGCCCGCACCAGTACCGCTTCGTCGACTTCGTCGGTCTCGACGACGGCAAGCTGCACTTTCAGCTCGAGCATGAGGTACGCAGCCTGCGTCATCCGATGTTCGGCCGCAATCTCGTCAACCGCGACGCGTCGATGGATATCGGATCGTACGCCGCCGGCCGTGAAGCCTTGGCCTGGGCCGGCGGCTAACCGCTGAGCACCGAGTACACCCAGGGGCTGCCGCTCGGCCGGCGGCGGCTCGTGGTGTTCACCGTCGCGATCACGACGGTGCTCAGCGTGCTCGACGGCACGATCTCCAACGTTGCGCTGCCCACGATCGCGCAGGACCTGAGCGTCAGCTCGGCCGCGGTGGTCTGGGTGGTCAACGCCTTCCAGCTCGCCTCGACGATGCTGATCGTCCCGCTGACGACCTACGGCGACATCGGCGGCTTCGCGCGCATCTACCGCGCCGGGGTCGTCATCTTCATCATCGGTTCGATCCTCTGCGCCACCGCGCACACGTTGACCGTACTCGTCTTCGGCCGCTGCGTGCAGGGGATCGGTGCGGCGGGGATCCTCGCCACCTCGCAGCCGATCACGCGCTTCGCCTTTCCGCGCTCGGAGCTCGGCCTCGCGATCGGAATCCAAAGCTTGATCGTCTCGATTTCCAGCGCCGCCGGACCGGCGCTCGGCGGCCTGATCCTGGGCATCGGTTCGTGGCCCTGGCTGTTTTGGATCAACGTTCCGTTCGCGCTGATCACGCTGGCGCTGAGCGGCCTGCTGCCGGAGATGCCGCGCGCGACGCACCGCTTCGACTGGTTCAGCGCGGTCTTCAGCGGCGCCGCGCTGGCGCTGTTCATCACCGGGCTCGACCAGCTGCGCGCACCGGCCAATACGACGTTCTTCGCGATCGAAATCGTCGCCGCGCTGGTGCTCGGCTGGATCGTGGTGCGGCGCCAGCCGCAGCTCGAGATGCCGTTCATCGCCACCGATCTGTTGGGGATTCGCATCATCCGGCTCTCGCTGATGACGTCGATCACCGCGTTCATCGCGCAGAACGCGGGACTGATCGCGCTGCCGTTCTACTTTCACGCGCTGGGCTACGCGGCGACCCAAACCGGGTTCTTGATGACCCCGTTTCCGGTCGGCTCGGCCTTGATGGCGCTGATCGCCGGACGGCTGTCCGATCGCTATCACGCCGGCGTGCTGGGCGCGATCGGTCTGTCGGTCTTCGCCGCGTCGATGGCGCTGCTCGCGGTCTTGCCGGCCCACCCGGCGACGTTCGACGTCGTCTGGCGCACGGGGCTCGGCGGCGTCGGCTTCTCGATGTTCGTGGCGCCGAACTTGCGCGCGATGGTCGGCGCGGCGCCCCCGCACCGCAGCGGGGCGATCACCGGCCTGACCACCACCGCTCGCATGACCGGCATGACGACCGGCGTCGCGGTGGCGGCCCTGATCTTCAGCGCCGGCGGCAACGTCGGCGACACGCAGGTGCGGGCGGTGCTGTGGGTGTCGGTCAGCCTCGCGCTCGTTGCGATCGCGATCAGCTCGCTGCGCATCGAGTCGGTGCGCGACCTGCGGCGCGAGGGCCGCGCGGGACCGTGGACGTGAGACGCGTAACACCGTCCGCGTGACTGCAACCGCAACCAAGGTCCTCGAGCTGAGCGCCGCGATCACGCCCAGCATTCGCACCGCCGCGCTGATCGACGGCAGCATCCAACCCGACGGGATCCGGCTGCTGCCGACCGCGATGCACGCCTCGGAGATGTTCTGGCGGCAGCTGAAGTTCGAGGAGTTCGACGTCTCGGAGATGTCGGTGTCGTCGCTCACCATCGCGACCTCCAACGGTCCGACCGCGTGGGTGGCGATTCCGGTGTTCACGATGCGCCACTTCTTCCACACCTCGGTGCTCGTGCGCAAGGGAGCGGGAATCGAGAAGCCCGGCGATCTGCGCGGCAAGCGGCTCGGCGTTCCCGAGTACCAGCAGACCTGGGCCGTCTGGAGCCGCGGGATTTTCGCCGACGAGTTCGGGGTGCAGCCGCAGGACAACGTGTGGTACATGGAACGCGTGCCGGAGAAGAGCCACGGGGGTTCGACCGGCTTCACGCCGCCGCCGGGCGTCGAGTTCCACTACATCCCGCCGTCGACGAACATGGGCGAGATGATGGTCAAAGGCGAACTCGACGCGACCGTGCTCTATTTGCCGGAGAACAATCTGATCGATCGCAGCAAGGTCGATCTCGAGGCGCGCGCCGACATCCGGCCGCTCTTTCCCGACCCCGTCGCCGAGGCCAATCGGTACTACACGAAGACCGGCATGTATCCGATCAACCACACCGTCGTCGTGCGCCGCTCGCTGCTCGAACGCGAACCGTGGATCGCGCGTAGCGTCTACGACGCGTTCGTCCAAGCCAAAGAGGCGCTGCGCCGCGAACGCGACGCCGAGATCGAGCCGTTCTTCGCAACCGGACTGCTCGGCGCCGATGCGCAAGCCGCGCTGGCCCGCGATCCGATGCCGTACGGCGTCGTCAGCTCACGCCGCGAGTTGGAAACGATCGCGCGCTACGATTACGAGCAGGGCCTCGCCAAGCGCCTCGTCGGGCTCGACGAACTGTTCTGGCCGGACTCCCTGAACTGGTGACAAGCTAACGGTCTTTGACGAACTGCGGACCCGCGGGCTGCACGTGCTCGCCCCACGGGTCGATACCGTGGTCGTCGAAGGCGGCGTTGGCCTCGGCCGACCACTCCAGCGGCGGCAGGTCGACGACCACGATCGAACCCCGCGTGAGCTTTTCGAGCGCGCGCCAGATGTGGCGCACGACGAGCGCGCGGGTGAACTCGTTGAGCTGCAGCCACGGATCGTTGGAGAAGAGCTCCATGCGCGTCTCTTGATCGCGCTTCCAGATCATGTAGCTGGAGAAAATTTCGCCGTACTGCGCCTGCGGCGCGTCGAGCGCCTCGCGCATGCGGTCCTCGAGCAACGGCTGGCGGCGGGCGTGCCGGTGAGCGTAACGTTTGGGCTTGCGTTTGCGGTTCTGCACCACCGCGACTTCGATGGCGATCATCAACAGCAACGCGGCAAGCGCGATGGCGGCGATGAAGATGGTCATTACACTTTCGCCGCTACCGTCGGCTCGCCCAGCGGCGATTCCACCACCAGCCGCAACCCCTCGATGACCTCCGGGTCGAACGTCGTTCCCGACTGCCGCTCGATGTACGCCATCGCCTGGGGCTCGGAGAGCGGCATGCGGTGACCGGTCGTGGGCGGTCCGACCGTCGTCACGTCGTTGAAGACTTCCGCCACCGACACGAGCTGCGCGTAGATCGAGATGTCGTGCTTGTCGAGACCTTCGGGATAGCCGCGGCCGTCGAAACGCTCGTGGTGCTGGCGCGCGATGATCGCCGCCAGCTCGACGAGCCCGCTCCGTTCCTTGGCGAACACCTCGCCCGAGCGTTCGACGTGCGGCCCGAGCAGACGCGCGGCGTCGGGGCCGCTCAGGTCGGCGCGGCGATCGCGCACCTGCGGCGGCAAGCACAGCATGCCGATGTCGTAGACGCGGGCGGCGATGCCGAAGCGCCGGGCGTCGTCGTGGCCGATCGCACTCGCCCGGTGCGCGATCTTCGCGGCCAAGCCGGCGACCTTGACCATGCGCCGCGACAGGTGCGGGTCGACCATGTTGGCGGTGTGCAGCAAACCGTAGATCAGCTGGATCTCGCGCTCTTCGACTTGGGCCACGACGGTCTTCATCTGTTCGACGATCGCGGTCGTGTTGTTGGCGTCGTTGCGCCGCATCACTTGCATCGAGAGCGCGTTGCGCGTGATGCACAGGTAGGACGCCGGGTCGATCGGCTTCTCGATCACGTTGTAGACGCCGTATTCGTAGGCCGCGCGGCGCACGTCTTTGTCGCCGTTGGCGACCAGCAGCACGACCGGGACGTCGCGGCGCCCGGAGAGCAGGTGGACCTGCTTGAGGAAGGCCAGGCCGCCGTCGGCGATGCCGTCGTCGACCACCAGCACGTCGATCTTCTGATCGACGTAGATCTTGCTCGCCGCAGCCGGATCGGCGAAGAGGCCCAGGCGCACGCCCGGAATCGTCTCCAGAATCCGCTGGTGATGACCCAAATCCGCCTCGGTCTCTTCGAGAACGAGGATCGTCATTACGTCCATCGGGCCACCTGAGAAGCAACCATGAAAACGGTCTCGTTTGTCGCCTGCTCTGCTCCTCCTCCGGCAGACCGGCACCTACGGCCGTTAAGAGTTGGTCCCTCTTACGGCGCGGTTTTGTAACGAATCGGGTCGGGTCCACCGGCCGGCTCGATGCGCCCGGACACGCACAGGTGCCGCAGGTGCGCGACCGTCTCCGACACCGCGAACTCCTGATGCCAGGCGCCGAGCCCGGCAAAGTCGCGATTGCGGCGCGTCCAGGGCAGCCGGGCGGCAATCTCGCCGGCGCTCGCCGGCCCGTGCACGAGCAGGCTCAGGATCTGCGCCTCGCGCTGCGCCGAATGCGCGAGCAACTCGTCGATGCGCCGGTCGAGGTCGGGGAAGGGTTCCCCGTGCGCCGGCAGCGCGCCGGCCGCACCGCGCCCGCGCACCTTGTTCAGCGAGGCCGCGTAGTCGCCCATCGGGTCCCCGGCGTGCTCTTGCCAGAGCCCGATGTGCGGGGTGATGGGGTCGAGAACGTGATCGCCGGTCAGCAACCGGCGGCTGCGCGTGTCGGCGAAACACAAGTGGCCCGCCGAATGGCCGGGCGTCCAGATCGCCTCGAGGCGCCCGACGCGCTCGCCGTCGGCCACCAGCCGCGTCGGCGCGATCACTTCCCAGCGTCCGACGAAGCCCGCGTCCTCGCCCTCGGTCGGCACGAAGCCGTTGCGCATGAGCCACGCGTTGGCGGCGCGCTCGTTCTCGCGGTGACTCGCCGCGAAGTCTTGCGCGAACGCCCAGTCGCGTGCGTGCATCAACAGCTCCGGAACCCCGGCCCGGCGCAAGGTCGCGGCGAGCCCGTAATGGTCGAAGTGGTGATGCGTGATCAGAATGCGCCGCAGCTCGGAGAGCCCGCGGCCCAAGGCGTGCAAACCGGCTTGCAGCGCCGCGAACACGTCGTCGGCCTTCCAGCCGCAATCGATCAGCGTCAGACCCTCGACGTCGTCGACGACGTAGCCGTTGATGTAACGCAGCGGGTTTCCCGTCATCGGCAGCCGGATCTGCGCGATTCCGTCGCCGAGGTCGCTGACGTCCGGAAGCGCCGCTTGCATGCTCACGTGCAATGAGAGTCCGCTGCGGTGATGCTGCGTACCTTTCGGGTGCGTTCATGGGTGGGCGCATACCGCGCGTTGAAATACGGCGTCAATGGAAGCAACGAAGGTTGCACGGCCGCGTCATTTGCGTGAGGCGTTGGGCCTCGCATTCGTCCATCGCGGGCGCATCCGCTGGCGCGCCGGCCGCAGCGGCTTTCTCGGGCTCGAGTATCCGGGCGAAGGCGACGGCGTCATCGTCGACGTCGGCGACGTGCCGGAGTTTCGCGCGATCGAGAGCGACCGCTACGGGCTGCAGATCGGCGCGTTTGCCGATCTCGAAAGCGTGGCGCGCGAGCCGTTGATTCGCAGCGCGTTCGGCAACGCGCCGTTCGGTCCCGAGGCGGCACGCTTCCGGCTGGGGGCGCTCGACGCGCAGCTGATCATCGCCGGCATGGGCGCCACGCGCACGGCGCGGCTGGACGCGCTCGTGACCCGCGGCCTGCCGCCGAACGAGATTCCGCTGGCCGTCAAACTGAAGGCCGAACTCCCGAAGGTCGCGTTCGCCGACCGGCGCATCCGCCGCCGCGACGGCGTCGCAACCTTCGAGCTGCGCGTGTTCGTCGCGCTCGCGTTGGCCGGCGTGCACCGGATCGGAACGGCGACCGTCGCCTACACGGTCGACGGCGGTGCGCCCATGGCCCTCGCCGGCGTCGCCGATCCGCTGGCGGGCACGATGATCGCCAAGGGGACGTTTGCGGACGCCGCGCGGCGCGCGGCCGACGCCTTCCGGGGTGACGACGAGAAAACGAGCGTTCTGCGGCGCACGATCATCCCGCTCGTGCTCTCCGCGCTAAAGGAAGCCTACGATTCGTCCCGTGCCGCGCCGGAGCCGGGCGGGGGTGTCCGCCGCAGCGGCGCTAGGCGGAATACTCGGCGTTGACGCCGGTGCCGGCTGAAGTGAGGGTGCCCGCTTCCAGCTGACCGCGCTCGTGCGAGAGGATCGCTGCGTCGGTGCCCGGCGTTGCTTGGACCTTGGGCTGATCCTCGCTCGCTTGCACCCCACTCCACTGCGCGCTGAAGGCATGGTCCGAGTTGTTGAGGACGAGATTCTGAATCATCGTTAGGTACTCGCATCGAGCGCGGCGCCGATTCCGGACGAAACGTCCGAGGCTCCGACACCGCCCGGATTCCCCTTGACGAGCTGACCCGAGATCGGACCCGTCTGATGTCCGATGCTCCCCGGGGGTGCCGACGGCTGCGGCTGGTTCTGCTCCGCGCTGAACGGCAGCGGCTGGGTCAAGATGACCGGCTGGTTATTGCTGTTCAAGGGCGTCAGGGACATAGCGAAGTGTTCGACCCGCCCCGCAGGGTTCCGTTTTTCGCCCACCGCAACCGAAGGCTATGGAAGCACTCCTGGGCCACCTGATCCACTTCGCGATGTGGGTCTTCTTCGTGCTCTTCGTCTTCGCCGCGATCGGCGTGGTCGCGACGATCCGCTGGATCGTCGGCCTGGTCACCCGCACCGAGGCCGCCGTCGGCTCGGGCATCGCCTCAGCCGAAAACGTCATCCACCGCCACTAGGGCGGAGCGCCTTTAAAGCGCCTTTAGATCGAGTAGCTCAGCAACGCTTCGGGCGCGGTCGCGACCCGAATCAGGTACTCGACGACGGCCGAGACGCTGGCTTCGATGCTGGATGCGTTCGTGTCGACCAGCAATTCCGGCTGCTCCGGCTCTTCGTAGGGCGCGGAAACGCCGGTGAAATCCGGCAGTTCGCCGGCCCGCGCCCGGGCGTAGTGTCCCTTCACGTCGCGCGCCGCGCACGTCTCGACGCTCGCGCGCACGTAGATTTCGTGAAACGCGCCGGGCTTCGCCGCCGCCCGGGCCGCCGCGCGGTCCGCGGCGTGCGGCGAGATGGTCCCGGCGATCACGATCGCGCCGGCGTCGGCGAACAGCGCCGCGACCTCGCCCACGCGTCGAATGTTCTCTTTGCGCTCGTCGCGGCTAAAACCGAGATCGCGGTTGAGCCCCGCCCGCACGTTGTCGCCGTCGAGGACGTAGACGAAGTAGCCGCGCGCGAACAGTTCGCGTTCGACCGCCATCGCGATCGTCGACTTGCCGCTGCCGGGTAATCCGGTGAGCCACGCGACCAGACCGCGATAACCGTTGCGGTGGGTCCGCACCTCGCTCGAGATCAGGTGGCCCGCCAGAACGAGGTTGTCGGAGCGCCGTCCGTCGGCCACCTCGACGTTCGAGAGCTTGCCGCCGCCGACGACGTCGCCGTTGCGCAACAGGACGCAGCGCGCATCGGCCTCGGCCGCCACGCTGCGCGCCGCGCGCAGGCGCAGCGCGAACGCCGAATGACGCGCCGAGGCGTCGGGCGCGACCTTGTCGAGGATGCCGAGATCGATCGTCTCGTCGATGCCGACCACGGTCACGGCCACTTCGGCTCGGCCGACTTTCAGCGACAACGTCTCACCGACGCGCGGCCCACCCTCCGAAAGCCAGAAGAACACGCCTTCGAAGGCCGACGTCGCCGGCAACGGCGTGCTATCGGCGTGCGTGACGACATCGCCGCGGTCGATGAAGACGGGATCGTCGAAGGTCAAACCGACGGCTTGACCGGCGAGAGCAGGCGAGGGATCGTCTGGCCAGCGCTTGATCGCACGCACGCGCGTCGTGGCGCCGCTCGGCGCGATACGCACGCGGTCGCCCGGGAAGATCACGCCGGCCACGACGTTGCCGACCGAGATGCGTTCTTCGTCGCTGAACCGGTACACGTCGGCGACCTCGAAACGCAGCTCGCGGTCGGCCGCCGGGGCGACCGGGTGCAGCGCGAGCAGCACTTCGATCAGCGTCGGGCCCGAATACCAGGCCGTGCGTTCCGAACGGTTGACCACGTTGTCGCCGTCGCGCGCCGAAAGCGGTACGATGGCGCGCACCGGTTTTCCGGCGGTTTCCAGAACCGCGCGAATGTCCCGGCTGATCTGCGCGAAACGTTCCTGCGCGTCTAGGACCGCGTCGATCTTGTTGACCGCGACGATGATCTCGGGAACGTCCAGCAAGCGCAGCAAGTACGCGTGACGGTAGGTTTGATCGGCAATTCCTTCGAGGGCGTCGATAACGAGAATGCCGGCGTCGGCATCGGCGGCGCCGCTCATCATGTTGCGGATGAACTCGCGGTGACCGGGGGTATCGATGATGACGATCCGCCGGCCGCCGTAATGCATCCAGACGCGGGTCGTCTCGATCGTGATCGCTTGGTCTCGCTCTTCCTGAGCAGCGTCCACCGCGAACGACCACTCGACCGCGAGGCCGCGCCGTTCGCTCGACGCGAGGATTTCTTCCGCTTTTCCGTCGGCCAAACTGCCGGTGTCGTAAAGCAGTCGTCCGATCAGGGTGGACTTTCCGTGATCGACGTGCCCGGTAATCGCGACGCGCAGGTCCATGCTACATGTACCCGCCGGCGCGCAGACGTTCGAAGGAGGCTTCGCTCTCGTGGTCCATCGTGCGGCCGGCGCGCTCGGGAACGCGCGTTGCGCGCAGCTCCTCGATGATCTCTTCGATCGTGGCGGCGTTGCTGTCGATCGGCAGCGTGATGTTCTTCTCCCCGAGCGAACGGTAGCGCTTACCGTTGCGCGCGAGGTAGAGCGGCACGAACGGAATCTTCTCGCGCAGCGTGTACTCCCAGATGTCGAGCTCGGTCCACGATAGGAGTGGGTGCACGCGCAGGTGCGCGCCGTCCGGCACGCTGGTCGTGTAGTAGCCCCAGAACTCCGGCGGCTGTTCCTTCACGTCCCACGTGCCGTCGATACGGCGCGGGCTGAAGACGCGTTCTTTGGCGCGCATCGCCTGCTCGTCGCGCCGGATGCCGACGATCACCGCGTCGAACTTCTGCTCGCGCAGCATCGTGCGCAGACCTTCGGTCTTACGCGCGGCGGCCCGGGTTGCCGGGGGCAGCGTCTGGTCGACTTCGCTTTCCGGCGGGCAGACCTGTGCGAAGTAGTCGAGCTGCCATTGCTCGATCAGCTCGTCGCGGAATTCATAGACTTCGGGCAGTTCCATGAACGTTTCGAGCAAGATCATCGGAAACGGAACGCGGCCCAGAAAGGCCTTGCGCGCCATCCATAGCAGTGCGGTCGAGTCTTTGCCGATCGACCAGAGCATGCAGGGCTTCGAGCTCGCGCGATACGCTTCGCGCAAGATCGTAATCGTTTCGGCTTCCAAGCGGTCGAGAGAATCCAAGCCTGGGCGTTCTTCCCGCCGGTCCTCCGTTACTCCGTTGACGGCGGCCGCATCAAGCAACATGAATACCGCACTCCGTCTTTTCGAAGCCCGGCCAGCGCCCGGCCCGCGCGTGCTCGCCGGGTGCGACACGACGCGTGCAATGAACGCAGCCGATGCTGGGATAGCCGTCGAAGTGCAACGTGTTCACCGGGACGTCATGGCTCTGAACGTAGTTCCAAACGTCCGCTTCGGTCCAGTCGGCGAGCGGAGCGACCTTCAATATCTGGGCGGTTTCGTCCCAGGCGCGCACCGGGATCTCGGCGCGCGTCGTGCCTTGATCGCGCCGCACTGCCGTCAACCAAGCGTCGAAGCCGCGCAAATAATCGCGCAGCGGTTCGACCTTGCGCAGATCGCAGCAGGCATCGGGATCGCGTTGCCACAGCGCATCGCCGTACGCGGCGTTCTGTGCGTCGACGCTCAGCGCGGGACGCACCCGGTCGACGGTGATACCGTAGCGCTCCTCGACGCGTTCGATCAGCGTATGCGTTTCGGGGAACAGCAGCTCGGTATCGATTACGAAGACGTTCAGTCGCGACTCGACACGCAGCGCGAGGTCGAGCAGCACCATACCTGAGGGTCCACCGAAGGAGCACGACAGCGTCGTGCGGCCGGGATAGGTGTCGATGGTTTGCTGGATGGTTTTGGTCGCGAGGCCGGCGGCGGCGGCGAGATCGGTGGAAATTTCAGGACTCCTAAAAAATGAAACGACCCTCGTCGAGGCGAGGGTCGCACGATGGTCGGGGGGACGAACCCCTCAGCCGAGTGCGGAACCACGCCCGGTTGCCGTACGGCAACAGGTGGCCACGATGACCGGACAACAACACGGACGGAGCATCGCCCGGGAGCATACCACATCGCAAGTGGACCGGTCAACCAGAGCCTACTCCTTATATCGGACTATTCCGGCTGAAAACGCGCCGCCTAAGCGGGAGTGCCCCGTAACCGGGCTCGGTTGGCCGCCAGCACGCCGGCGTAGCGTGCGAGGCGCGCGCCCTGAAAGCGCGCCGCAGCCAACACCTCGTCGGGCAGCGAGCCGCCGCGCGGATCGGTATAACTCGTGCCGTACGGATTACCACCGGCTTTGGCGATCGCGGGATCGGTGTAGCCGGTCGGCACGATGACCGCGCCCCAGTGATACATCATGTTGTAGATCGTCATCAGCGTCGTTTCTTGGCCGCCGTGCGGGTACGACGAGCCGACGAACGCGGTCGCGGCTTTGTCGGCCAGCGCGCCCTTCATCCATAGCGGGCCGGTGGTGTCGAGAAATTGCTTGAGTTGGGCCGACATCGCGCCGAAGCGCGTCGGCGTGCCGAACGCGAAGCCGTCAGCCCACTCGAGGTCCGCCAGCGTTGCCTCGGGCACGTGCTGCGTCGCCGCCCGGTGCTGTTCCCAGCCTTTGTTCGAAGCGATGGCCTCGTCCGGCGCCAGTTCGCGCACCTTGCGCAGACGCACCTCGGCGCCGGCCGTTTGCGCGCCCTCTTCGACCGCTTGCGCGACGCGGTACGCGTTTCCGGTCGAGCTGTAGTAGATCACCGCAACGTTCATGCCAAGTACTTTCGTAAGCCGCGCGGCGCATCGCTGTCGATACCCGCGCGCCGCGCCAGCGCGAGTGCGAGCAATTGTCCGCCGGCGATCCAGAACAGCGGACCGAACGGGCCGCCCGGCGCCGGTCTGTCGTCGAGGATCACGACGGCGGTGTGCGCTTCACGCGCAATTTCGAGCACCGCGCCGACCGATGCGCGCGACCACTCGTCGACGATCCCGACCGTGCCGCGCCCGGAATCGAGAATCGCGGTGCTGCCGTGGCGAAATTCGCCGGCGGCGAATCCCTCCGCGTGACGGTACGACGCTTCCTTGATCTTGAGCGCGATCTCCGCCGCCACCGGAACGCCGTAGCCGGCGCCGATCACGACGATGCTATGTGCCGGCTCGAGGAGTTCGGCGGCACGCTCCGTCGCGGGCACGGCATCCGCGGCGAACCACTCGCCGAGCGCGCCGGCCGCGGCATCCAGGGCGGCCGCCCCGGTCGCATCGCCGCCGGCAGCCGTCCACAGCAGCAGTGCGGCCATCGCCGTGACGCTCTTGCTGGCGGGGACGGCGAGTTCGGGACCGGCTCCGACGGAGATCGTCACGCCGGCGCGCAGGGCCAGGGGCGAGGCGAGATCGTTGGTCAGCGCGATCGTGCGCGCCGGTTCGGGCGCATCGAGCGCGGCGAGCGCATCGAGCACGTTGGCCGTGCGCCCGCTTTGCGAGAGCGCGACCACGCAGCAGCGGCGATGCGCCGCGGCTTGGAACCGGGCTTCCGAAGCGGCCAGCGCATCGGCCCGCCGGCCGTGCCGGCGCCAAGCCAATGCCGCCAACTGCGCGACGAACAAACTGCTCCCGCTGCCGATGAACAGCGGTTCGCGGTCGCCGATCGCCGCGGTCAGCTGCGCCGCCGCGGGAGAGGCGGCGAGGCCGGCCCAGACGGCCGGCTGTTCGCGAATCTCGGCCTCGAACTGCGCGCCGTTCATTCGAACGTGTCCGGCACGTCGTTCAGCCGCGCGTCGAGCGCCGTGCGCACCTCGTCGCGCACGGCGTCGGTGGGGAAGCGTGAGATCGCCGGCTCGAAGAAAGCCATCGCCATCATGCGTTCGGCGAGCCCGCGCGAGATACCGCGGCTCTGCACGTAGAACAGCTCTTCCTCGTCGAGCGAACCGATGTTCGTCGCGTGCGAGGCCGAGACGCGGTGGGCCGGCACGGCCAGCGTGGGCGCCGCGTCCAGATACGCGTCGCGTGAGAGGATCAAGCCGTCGTCGCGCATCGTCGCGACGCAGCGCGTCGCGTTCGGAGCGAAACGGAGCGCGCCCGCGAAGCGGCCGCGCGCGCGATCCGTCGCCGCACAGCGAATGGTGGCGTGCGATTCCGTGCGCGACGCATCGTGATCGGCGTCGACGACCGCGTCGACGTGCGCGAACCCGTGCGCGAAGAAAAAGGCGTTGGTCTCGGCGCTTGCCCGCGCTGCGGCGAGCTGCGCGCTGCAGACCGTCCGCACCAGCGCGCCGCCGAGATCCGCGACGTGCCAAGCGATGCTCGCGCCCGCGGCGCAGCGCGCCCGCCGGTGCATGAAGAACCGCGTGCCTTCGTCGGTTTGCTGCACGGCAACGTAGTCGAGGCGAGCATCCGGGCCGAGCTCCGCCTCGACGATGCCGGCAATGAACGCTTCCGCATTGCCGATGTGGCGCTCGACGACGGTCGCGCGCGCGCCGGCCCCGAGCCGAATCACCGTGTGCGGGAAAACCGCGGCGGGCGAACCCGGGCGCGACATCCACACCAGTTGCAACGGCGCCGCCGGGACCACGCCGGCGGGTACCTCGACATAGGCGCCGCAGTTTTGGAACGCCGCTGCGAGCGCGGTGAAACGATCGGTTTCCGGCGCGACGATGCGCAGGTGCGCGGCGGCGGCCGGGCCGGCCGCGTCGGCCAACGCCGACAGGCGCACGCGCGGATCGGCGGCGGTTTCGAGCGGTTCGAGGTAGGTGCTGCCGGCGTGCACGATGCCGCCGGCGTTGTCGACCGCGAGCGCCGGAACGTCGGCGGAGTCGTTATGCGCCGCCGACGCGCGCGGCAGGACCGGCACGCGCGCACGCCCGCTGGACCACGTCAGCCCGCCGAAGTCGAGTTTGGCATAATCGTGACGCCAGCCCGGCGGGAGCACCGTTCGCTCGCGCTGCGCGTGCAAGAACGCGCGCAAAGCGCGCTCGCGGACGCTGCCCTCGACCGCCCCGCCGCCGCGCGTGCCGAGTTCGCGCAACTCGTCGATCGCGGCCGCAAGCATTGCGCCGGTCGGCGCAAAATCGAGCGGTTCCGAGATCGTGCCGGGCATCACGCCCTCTACCGTTAGATGCGGACGTCGGCCTCCATTTGCGCTTGATCACCGGTCGCGTCGGTTCCGACGAACGTCACGTGGAACGTCCCGTGGTAAAAGCGTGCGAACCACGGCACGCGCGCCGACGCGTAGAAGACGCCGTCCGAAGCTTTCGGCACCGGCAACCGGTACTTCAACACGCAGGCTTCGAGCGCGGTGATGTCCGGCGTGGTGCGAATCGTCACGTCGAACATCTGGCCCGCGCGCAGGTGCTCCGGCGACCACGTGACGTTGAGGATCGCCGGATTCGCGGGCGGCGGCGCCTCGGGCCCGTCGTCGGGCGCAATGCCCAGCAGCGCGAAGGCGGCCAGGCCCGCCATCGCGGTGAGCCGCAGCCGAGGCGCTCGCGTCCGCATGGTTCTAATGCTATTCCCAGACTCGGCCCCAAGCTAATCCCGCTTGCTTTCAGCGCGGCCGCACCCTCAGGATCTGATTGCGGTGCCGGCGATAGCGGCGCTTGGGAATGATGCCGGTCGGCATCGGCCACGGCCGCATCGCGAAGCCGAACGTCGCCATGAGCAGCGCTGCGATTCCGCCGGCCAGAAACGCCCACCGCGCGCCGTGCTCGGCCAGCCAACCGGCCAAGAGCGAACCCAGCGGACCCGACGACAAAAACACGTAGTTGTAGAGCCCGGCGATGCGGCCTTGCATGTGCGGCGGAACGGCCAGCTGCACGATCGTGTTCGAACCGGATGTATAGAGCGTGTAGCAGATGCCGGTGACGACGAGCGCGAGCGACGCGCCGAGAACCGTCGGCTGCGCGGCGACGAGCAGCTGTCCGGCACCGAACCCGGCCGCCGCCCACAGCAACAACCGGCGCGAGACGCGCGAGCGCGACGCGGCGATGACCGCGCCGATAAACGCCCCCAAGCCGAACATCGCCGCGATCAAGCCGTAGGTTTGCGCGGTCCCGTGCAGCGCGTTGCGCGCCAGCACCGGCAGCACGACGTTGAAGTTGATGCTGACGGTCGAGACGACGAACAGCATCGTCAAGACGACCGCGACCGTCTTGGTGCGGCGCGCGTAGGCCAGCCCGTCGCGAATCGAGATCAAGAGCGGCGTTCGGCTGCGTTTGGGCAGCATGAAGAATTCCGACGGGCGCATCACCATCAGCGCGTAGATCACCGGGATGAAGCTGATCGCGTTGAGCGCGAAACACGCGCCCGAACCGACCCAGGCGATCAGCACGCCGGCGATCGCCGGGCCGATGACGCGCGTCGCGTTGTTGAGGCTCGAGTTGAGCGCGATCGCATTGGGCAACTCGGCGCGGCCGACGAGTTGCATCATCATCGCTTGGCGCGTCGGGTTGTTGAACGCCATGATCGTTCCGCGCACCAGCGCGATCCCGTCGATGACCGCGATGCTGTCGACGCGCAAGTAAGCGACGACGGCGAGCGCGGCCGCGCACACCGCCATCGCGGACTGCGTGACGACCATCGTGCGCTGCCGGTCCCAGCGGTCGGCCAGCGCGCCGCCGATCAGCCCGAAAACCGCGTACGGAAGGTAGAGGAAGAAACTGAGGACGCCGACCGCCTCGGCCGAATGGGTGATGTCGAGGACCAGCCACGCTTGCGCCGCGTTCTGCAGCCAGGTGCCGATCTGCGAGACGAGCTGGCCCGAGAAATACAGCCGGTAGTTGCGATGGCGCCGTAAACTGGCAAAGACTTGGGCATCGAACACCGAGAGCGCAGGCACTATCGGCCCTTTCAGGGGCCCCCCGCTAGCTCCCCGTCAGCGCAGCGCTCCAACCGGGACGACGTCGGCGTAGAGCCCGTCGGGCAGGCGACCGCCGGCGACGTTCTGGATTTCGGTCACGCCGTACACGATGCCGATCAAATGTCCGGCCGGATCGAACACACCGCTGCCGGAATTCCCCGGACCGCATTGGGGGCAGTAGATTTCGTATTCAGGTGCTCCGGTCGCCTGATCGGCAGCGGTTTCGCCCATGCGGGCATAGGTCACAGTCCACAGACCCTGGTTGGTTCCACGCAGGCCGGACACCGGATGGCCGATGACAGTCAGCGTAGTGCCGAGCGGCGGGGCGGTACGCGCGCGCACCGCCGTAACCGTCGTTTGCGCCTCCAGCGGTGCGACCGGTATCAGCAAGTGCGCGGCATCGAACGCGTCGCTGCGCGCGAGGATACGCACGTTCGACCCATAGATTTGATACCCGTTGAAAAAACGCACGACCGAGAGCGGCACGTCGGTGCAATGTCCGGCCGTCCACGCTTCGAGCGCATCCGGCCGCCGCGCCGTGATGACCGCGGCGCAGCGTTCGATGCCGGTCGGCGTGCGCCACTCGACGTCAACGACGGACGGGCGCAGGTCACCCTGCGCCCGTACCGACGTCGCCGTCAGCAGCGCGAGCAGCACGGCTGTACCGAGCCGCGTCGCGGACGTTAGAAGTAGATCCACACGCCTCCGTTCCAACGACGGTGATGATACCAGTTCCCGTTCCAATAATAGCCCTGGAATCCGTCCGGGGACCAGCCGAAATAACCGTCCACGGGTTCCTGGTACACCGGTTGGGTGTAACCGACGTTCACGTGCCCGCCCCCCAGCCGCCGCGGTTATCGCTGCCGTGGCCTTGCCAGCTCTGCGCGCTCGCAGCCAGCGGAGCGGTCGCCAGGGCGAGCCCCACGGCACCGATGATGATTTTGTTGATGAGTGATTTCATTTTAGATCATTTTGGCGTGCTCATCTGGGGAATGTGGGATCAGATGCCTTTTTCGCCGAAGTCATCGGTGAATATGAACTAAGTACGAACAGTTCCTCGACCGGGATGCGGCGCGAGATGATCCCGTCGCGCTCGAGAAACTCCGCTGGGTTCGTCACTCTGGCCGTGTGTCATCAGTCATTCGGGTTACCGTCGAAGCCCGGGTAGGGATAAGGTGCGTACGGCGAGCGGCGCTTCGTTGCTTTTTGCTCCGGACTCGCATTTGTCTGCGGACGCGGCGGTCCCGAAGCCGGCAAGGCTAAGGGTGTGGGCGATGCAGACGGCGTGGGTGATGCGGCGGCATCGCTGGCGGTGGTGCCAGCCATCGCAGTGCTCCACATAACCAGGAACGCTATGACGAATGCTGCCGCCGCGATGCGCGCCGCGTTACTCGCAATCATCCGGAGCCCGCTCGATACGCCGCAGATGGTACGCCAATGAGGCGAACTGTGTCATGCATCGACAGTACCAATTGCACCGCCGTGGCTCAATTATCCTACACCCAGATCAACGTCTTCCAGAGACAACGTCTTCGCGGCGTTGCAGAACGTACAGTCGCTGCAGACGCAGCTCAAGAGCCTCGTGCTGGGTAACCCGGCCGATCCGCTCTAAGACTGCATCGTTCACATCTTCATAACCCGCAAGTCTGCCGAAGACGGATTGGCGCAGCATGCCGACGAGGGCATGACGGCCGTTCTTCCCCGTGCGTGCATCGGCAAGCGAGTCACCGGCTGCGGCAGTCAATCCAAGTGCATCATCGAGTTCACGATACGCGAGCAGATCAGCATCCGATGTGACGACCGAGCCACTGAACTGCATCATCACTCGGCGGTCGAAATCAGGCCTGAGAATGCCATCCTGCGTTTCACCCGCTGGATTCGTCACTCTGGCCGCGTGTCATCAGTACAGATCACCTGATAATTATAGCAAAAACGCCACCACACCACATCGATTTCACAAATTCATCTGGTGAATGCGGGTTCATATATGGTTGCTCCTGTTACCGGCCGAGGGCCGGCGCACGAAGTTCACGTGCATACCAGAAGAAACGGCGTTGACGCGCGCAAGGTGCGATTTAAGCTTTCCCCCCGGCGCTCTCTAACGCGCCGCCAACGGAGGTCGGTGGCGGTGAAACATCTTGGCTGAGCCGTGGGGTGAGTCATGGGCGCGTCATTCGCGAGCGGCGTGATCGTCTTTGCCGTGGCGGTGCGCGCGCTCATAGTGCTGCCGCAAGACGTCGATTCCGTAGTCGTTGCCGTTGGGCGTCCGCACGATCGTGTGGACGTGGAACTTCTGCGGTTCGGCATTGGTGAGGAAGACGCCGATGTGATGATCGAACTCGATCAGCACCACCGGGCTCTGGATGCGATAGTAGAACGGGTCCTCGTCGCCGGTCCGCCCGATCCAGCAGAAGTGCGTCTGCGCGAGGTGGCGCTCCACTTCATCCATCCGCGCGGCGAGCGGACCCGGCGGGAGCGGCGCCAGATAGCGCTCGATCAACGCGAGCACGCGCCGCCGCTGCGTCGCGCCCATCTCGCCGGCCGGCAAACCTTCATACGGGATGATCCGGTTGTCCTGATACGCGCCCGCGAGGTGGAGGTTGTCGGCGAAGTGACGCCGGCCCGGCGGCAAATCGCCGGCCATGATGTCGTGCGAGAGGATCGCACGCGTTTGCTCCGTGCCGGAGAGGCTGCGGATCAGCGCAAGCCCGTCGCGTTCCTCGTCTTCGAAGAGCGACGTTCCGGCATACTGCCCGACGTCGGCGTACGACGGCTCGGCGCCGAAAAACGTCGGGCTGAGGACGAGTTGCCCGCCGACCACCATGCAATTGAGCACCAGGTGATGGCCGAAGAGTTGCCATCCCCACGGCTCGACCGCGTGCGGCGTTCCGAAAAACACGAACAGATACGACCATTCGCCGAGGATCGCTTCCGCGCCGATGAGCTCGCCGAGAAACCCGTTGAGCCGCATCACGTCGCGCGTCGCGCGATAACCGCTCGCGCTCAGGCTCGCGCGCACGACGGAGAGCGCGCCGTTGCGAACCGCCGGCGGCACCTCGTCCAAGCGCAAGCCGTGTTCTTCGACCAGCATCTCGGTGTTCTGCCACCCGCGCCAGTGCGTGGAATCCACCGGAAACGTCGCCGCAGCGCGTTGCTCCGCGCTCAAGAGCCCGAGAAACGCGGTCGCCGCCTCGAGCATCGGACCCAGCGGCGGATCGTTGGGCTGCGCCACGTAGAGTCCGGGGAGGGGCGCGCCGCCGGCGGTGATGCCGACGAACGGCGTGCTCGCAAGTTCCGACCACGGGCCGAACAGCCGGTGATTGCGACGATCGCCGCCGAGCTTACCGAGGGTGTGCTCGCGCGCGGTCGCACCGAGGATCTTCGGGCTGCCGCCGGCCGGAACGAACGGCCGGTAGTCGATGCGGCTCATCGCTACGCGACGACGAGCTGGCTCTGCTCTCCCAGACCCTCGACGCTGAGCGTCATGCGGTCGCCGCCCTTCAGGAAGACCTGCGGTTTGCGGCCCAAGCCGACGCCGGACGGCGTGCCGGTCGCCACGATGTCGCCCGGATGCAAGGTCATGAAACGGCTGAGATAGCTGACGATGAAGGCCACGCCGAACACCATCTTCGACGTCGAGCTCGACTGCATCGTCACGCCGTTCACCGCCAGCTGCAAGTTCAATTTCTGCGGATCGGCAACTTCGTCGCGCGTCACGAGCCACGGGCCGATCGGGCCGAACGTATCGCAGCTCTTGCCCTTGGTCCACTGTCCGCCGTGGTTGATTTGGAAGTCCCGTTCGGAGACGTCGTTGGCGGTGAAGTAGCCGGCCACGTACGAGAGCGCTTCGGACTCACTGACGTACGCGGCAGCGCGGCCGACGGCGAAACCCAGCTCGACTTCCCAGTCACCCTGGGTCGCGTTGCGCGGCAACCGCACGTCGTCGTTCGGCCCGATGATCGACGACGTCGCCTTCATGAAGATCGTCGGTTCGCCGGGCAGCTTCATGCCGGCCTCGGCCGCGTGATCGGCATAGTTCAAACCGATGCAGACATACTTCCCGACGCTGCCGACGCACGGCCCGATCCGTGTTCCGGCCGGGACCGCGGGCAGCGACGCCAGGTCGAGTTTGCGCAGCGCGTCGAGGCTCGCGTCCCCGAGCGTTCGTCCGTCGATGTCGGCCACGTGGCCGGAGAGGTCGCGCAGCGTTCCCGCAGCGTCGAGAGCGCCCGGGCGCTCGTGCCCCGGCTCGCCGAAACGTAGCAATTTCATACAGTATTGTCCTTATACGGTCGGCGAAGCATAGCCTATGGCGAAGACACGTGCGTCCATCACCGCGCACTCGGTGGACACCAAACGGGTGATGCGGGTCAGCAGCGGCGTGGACCCCGAGATCTTCGAAGGCCTCGACCCCGACGCGCGCTTCGCCTGGCGTCACTACAATCTCGGCCGTCTGCTGCTGTTCTCATTCCACGCCTTCGAAGCGCGCATCCTCGAGAGCTATCACGCAGCCGGCTTCACCGACGTGCGCCAGGTGCACTTGAACGTGCTGCGCCACATCGACGTCCCGAAGGGGACGCGCATCGTCGATCTGGCCGCGCGGGCCGGCGTGACCAAGGGCGCGATGGGACAGCTCGTCGAGGAGTGCGCGCGGCTGGGACTGGTCGACCTCTCACCCGATCCGGCCGACGGGCGCGCGAAGATCGTCGCGTATTCCAAGCGCGGCCGCGAGTTCATGTCCGTGACGCGCCGTTCCGCCAAACGCATCGAAGCCGACTTCGCCGAGCTGCTGGGCGCCGAACGCTACGAGCGTATGCGCAACGACCTGGTCGAACTGCGCGAGCAGATCACCGAGCGGGCGCGTAAACGCGCCGAATCCGCCGGGCGCTACTCCGGCGCGACCGCGCACCGCAAGGCGAATTCGAGTTGTTCGAGCTGAAAGGCGAGTCCCAGACGATGGAAGTCGATGCAGTGGCCGGCCGATTCGAACGCCCGCGCGTCGACGAACGGCGCGGCTGAAAAAGCGGCGGCAAACCCGGCGACTTGGTCGTCGCCGGTGATCCAGAGCGGATCGAAGCGGGCTTGCCGATAGTGCACCGGCACCGTGATCTTCGCCGCGAGACCGTGCACGCGCTCGGACCACGTGTGCGTGATGTCGATCAACTCGGCGCGCGGCACCGGCGCATCCGCAACCCGACTGCGCTCCGGCATGTCGGCCGCGTACGTCCACGGCGGACCGAACATCATGCGGGCTTTGGCCGGCGGCGGCAGATCGATCATCGGGATCGGCGGCAGCCCGCTGTAGCGCGCACCATCGGCGGATGCCGTCGAGAGGCCAACGCCGGAGACGGCGATGCCGAGCAGCGGCCACGACGGCCGGCGCGAGGCGATCTCAACCGTGATCGCGCCGCCGATCGAGTGACCGATCAGCACGATCCCGCGCGCGCTGCTGCCCGCCGCGTTCCAGATTTTGCCGATCGCTTCGTCCAGCCGTTCGGCGTTGTGCGTGATGTCGGACTCCGCCGGCGACAACGCCGTGCTGCCGGCGTAGCCGGGCCGGTCCAACGCCAGCACCGGGATGCCGAGCGCGGCCGCTCGATCGAGCAGCGAGCAGCCCGGGACGTCGAAGTAGACCGAGGTGTAGGTGCCGCCGGGCAACGCGATGACGAGCGGCGTGTCGGCCGCCGCGTCGCGATCGGCGAGCTTGCGCCGGCCGGTGATCGTATAGCGTTCCGTCGTCAACACGACGTCGCTCGGAAGGACGGCCGTCACGCGGGTCAGCGTCCCGCGGCCGGGTCGACGAACTGCGTCATTTTCTTGGCGATGCGTGCGCGCCACGCGGAGTAGGGTTCGTAGCCTTCGCTCTGTTCGCACATCGCATGCGTCTCTTTGGCCAGCTCGGCATCGCTCTTCGTGAGGTCGAGCGGGATCAGGAACGGCTGCTTGATGTACCAGTCCGTATCGACGAAGAACTCGAGGTTGTTGCCCTCGGGATCGTGCGCATAGATACTCCACGCGATGCCGTGATTGGCCGGAAAGATGTCGGTTCCGCCTTCGGCCTGCAAGCGCTCGTGAACGTCACGCAAGTCGTCGAGCGAGCCCAGCTTGAACGAGATCTGGTTGATGCTGGGGCCGAACTGCGGGTGCGCGGTGTTGGCCGGCAGATTGTCCGGGCGTCCGGTCGCCAGCACGATCTGATGATGGTCGAACGGATCGCGCGAGAGGAACACGATTTGCAGGCCGGCAGCTTCGCCGCGATCGGTGACGGTGAAGCCGAGCGCGCGCGTGTAAAACGCTTCCATCTTCGCGATGTCTTTGACGCTGATTCCCATGTGGCTGAACTTGAGATTGGGGGCGGTCTTCTTCTCTACGGCTGCGGTCACGGCGGTGCTCTCCTTACGCTCTGGCGGGTTCTTGGATGCGGGCGGTCGTCCGGGCGGTGACGGTGTCGAGGATGGCGCCGGGATCGGCGGCGTCGCCGCGCCAGGCGACGTGCAGATCGGGGCGCACGAGGATCCAGTCGGCTTGCACGAGCGCGCGCAACTCCCTCGATGCGGCGAGGTCGAGGATCGCGAGCGGGATGCCGCGCTCGGCGGCGGCGCTGCGCCAGGCGTGCACCGCGCGCATCGGACCGAGGCCGATCAGGGTGAAGCCGAAACCGAGCCGGTCGTAGAGCGGCTCACCGCCCGGCAGCCAAACGTTCGGCAGCCGGCTGCCCGGCACGGCGTTGGGCACGTACTCGGTCGGCGAATCGGGAACGGCCGGCGAGCCGTCGTCGACGACGGCGGGCGAGCCGCGATAGCTGACGCCGAGCTGGATCCCCGGCGTGTCGTACTCCCAGCGGGCGTAGGCGGCCAGGTGCCGTTGCGCCGCCGCACGCGCCCGCTCGCCGGCCGGACCGTCGTCTTCGATTGCCGGATCCACCGGACACTCCCCGTTGCGCCGCGCGAGGGTCAAGGCGTAGTTCGTGTTGCGTTCCGCCACCGGTTTGCGTTCGGCTTCATAGGTGTCGAGCAGCGCTTCGGGCGCCCAGCCGGCGAGCACGGCCGCCAGCTTCCAGCCGAGATTGCACGCGTCTTCGATACCGGTGTTCAGCCCGAAGCCGCCGGTCGGCGTGAACAGATGCGCCGCATCGCCGGCCAGAAAACACCGGCCGCTGCGAAAGTGCTCGGCGACGAGGCTCACGCCGGCCCGCCACTCGGCGGCGGAGATCACCTCGGCTTCGACCGGCGCACCGACGACGGCGTCGAGAACGTCGGCGAAGCTTTTCGCCGCGCTCGCGTCCGGCGGGGGCTGATAGTGCAAGAGGTAGAGGTCGTTCTCGGCGTCGAGCGTGAGCATCAACGCGCGCAAACCGGGGAGCAAGAACCAGTTCTGCCAGGCGTGCGGGTGACGCAGCCGGCGCTGCAGCCCCGGTGCGTGGAAATACGTGGCTTGCATCCGCCCGCCCATGAAGTCGAGTGAGAGCCCGCCTTCGCCTTCGAAACGCAGCCCGAGCTCGCGCCGCATGAAACTGCGGCCGCCGTCGCAGCCGACGGCGTAGCCGGCCTCGATTGCCGTTCGTCCGGCCCCGGTCACCTCGACGTCGAGAACGACGTTCGAGCCGCGGTCGGTGACCTTGACGACGCGATGTCCGAAGCGAACGTCGACGCTCGGATAGTGTTGCGCAAATTCGAGCAGCAACGGCTCCAAGACGAGCTGGCTCGAGCGAAATTGCGGCTCGGGGGTGGGCCAGCGCGTCGGAACCTCGCGCGTCTCGGCGATCGACTCGGCCGGCGTCGGCAGTCCCACGCGGTGCAGCTCGTGACCGAGCAGCCGCGTGTAGTACGCGACGTCGGTGCGCCGCCCGCGCGACAAGCCGCGCGCGCGCAGCTCGGAGCTGATGCCGTGGCGGCGATAGATCTCCATCGAGCGCGCGGTGTGCGTGTTGGCTTTGGGATGCGTCGCGGTGCCGGCGTTCTCGCCGAGCACCATGACCCGTACGCCGCGCGCGCCCAGCTCCGCGGCGAGCAGCAGCCCGACGGGCCCGCCGCCGACGATCGCAACCGCCGTCGTCTCGCGCTTCACGTCAGCTTTGTGGGAGCGGCAGGGAGGTCCACGCGCCGGGCTGCAGGTTCAACGGTCCCTCTTCTCACCAAAGCCTTGACGGGGGCGCGCTGCAATAGTATGAGTACTATACCATTTTCCTCCGGACCGTCAAGGCGCGCGCGAAGGATGTTTTCGCATGTCGACGTTCATCAACAATGCGTGGTACGTAGCGGCCTGGGCCGAAGAGGTCGCGGAGCGGCCGCTGGCGCGGCGCATCCTCGACCAGCCGATCGTTCTCTTTCGCGACGCTGACGGCCGCGCCGCCGCGCTCGCCGACATGTGTTGTCACCGCGGCGCACCGTTGAGTTGCGGCCAACGCGTCGCAACGGGGATCGAGTGCGGCTACCACGGGATGATCTACGACGGCAGCGGTGCCTGCGTGCACATTCCGGGCCAAGTCCACATCCCGGCCAAAGCGCGCGTGCGCTCGTATCCGGTGGTGGAAAAAGATACGTGCCTGTGGATCTGGATGGGCGACCCGGCGGCCGCCGATCCGGCCGCGATCGTCGCCTTTCCATATCACAACGACCCCGAACACTGGCCGCACGTGCACGCACTGTACCCGATCCGCGGCAGCGCGTACCTGATGATCGACAACCTGATGGATCTCACGCACCTCGGGTACGTGCACGGCTCGACGATCGGCGGTAACCCGCAGACCCACGTCGACGCGATCATGGACACGCAGCCGACCGAGACGGGGCTCAAGTTCACGCGCTGGATGCTCGATTCGCCGGCACCGCCGACATACAAGAAGGCCGTTCCGGCGTTGGCGGATCGCATCGACCGCTGGCAAGAGTTCGAGTTCGTCGCGCCGGCGGTCGTGTTGCAGTGGGTCGGCGCGATCGACGCCGGCACCGGCGCGTACGACCAGGGAAAGCGCGACGGCGGCTTCTCGATGCGCATCTTCCACGCGCTCACCCCGGAAACGGCGACGACCTGCCATTACTTCTGGTCGACGCTCAACGGCTTCCGGCCGCACGATCCGCAGGCGACGCAGGTGATGTTCGACGAGGTCGCATCGGCGTTCAAGGAAGACCAGTGGATCGTCCAAGAGCAGCAAGCCCGGCTGGCCGAATGCGGTGAAGACGGTTTGGTCAACATCGTCGCCGACGGCGCGCGCGTGCACATGCGGCGCGTGCTCGACAAGATGCTCGCGCACGAGGAGCGCGTGCTTGAGCGAAGCCGCTGATTGCGCCGCCATTCGCGACCTGATCGAACGCTGGGTGATCTGGCGCGACGCGGGCGACTGGGAGCGCTTTCGCACGCTCTGGCATGACGACGGCGTGATGTCCGCGACCTGGACGCTGAGCCCGGTCGACGAGTTCATCGCCGCGTCGCGCAAAGCGATGGAGGCCGGGATGAGCGCGATCCACTTCCTGGGCGGCCAGGCGATCGACGTGACCGGCGACCGCGCCGTCGCGCAAACGAAGATGACGATCTCGCTGCGCGGTCCGCTTGAAGGCGTCGTGTGCGACATCGTCTGCACCGGCCGGTTCTACGACTTTCTCGAACGCCGTGCGGAGCGTTGGGGCCTGGTCTTCCGTCAGCCGATCTACGAGAAGGACCGCGCCGATGCGGTCGACCCCGGGCAACGTCCGGTGCTCGATCGCGAGCTGCTGGCGCGCTTTCCGGAAGGCTACCGCCATCTTGCCTACTTTCAGTCGCGGCTCGGGCTCACGGTCGCGACCGACCTGCCCGGTGCGCGCGGCGACGCGTTGCAACGGTTGCTCGAGCGCGGGGCGGCGTGGCTCGCCGGCACGAACGTCTTCGCCCATGCATAACCACCCCAATCGCCGTCGCGCGCTGGCTCTTGGAACGAGCGGTCTGCTCGCCGCGGCGGCGCGCGTTCCGGCCGGGGCTGCCGACGCAAACCAGCGACTGGTGCTCAACGGGGTGACGATCGTCGACACGCATGACGGCACGCTGAGCCGCAACATGACGATCGTGATCGCGAACGGTAAGATCGCGCGGATCGCAGCGGCGGGCAGCATCCCCGCCGACCGCTCGGCGCGCACGGTCGACGCGCGCGGCACGTTCGTGGTGCCGGGCTACAACGACTTGCACGCGCATCCCCTGAACATGGCCGATCCCGAAGGCGCGCTGACCCTGATGCTCGCCAACGGCATCACGGGTTTCCGCCAGTTGGCGGCGTCGCCCGAGATGCTCGCCGCCCGCTCGCGCGGGCAACTGCTGCCGCCGGTCGAGACGCCCGAACTGCTCGAAATGCCGGGCAACACGCTCGCCGGTCCGAACGCGCGCTCGCCCGAAGCCGTCGTCGCCGAAGTGCAAGCGCAGAAAACGCAGGGCGCCGACTTCATCAAGGTCATCGACGTGCGGCCCGACGTGTTCTTCGCCGCGGTGGCCGAGAGCACGCGCCAAGGCCTGCGCTTTCTGGGCCATCTGCCGCCCAGCGTGAACGTGCGCGACGCCGCCACCGCCGGCATGCATTCGATCGAGCACATGGGGCCGCGCGATAGCATCCTGCTGGGCTGCTCGACCGACGAGGCCGCGCTCCGCGCGATCATGGCCCAGAATCCGCCCCAGCCGCCGCCGCCGCGCAGCGGCCCGATGACCGCGAGCGACGTCCGGCGCTCGGTCGCGAACCCGACCGTCGATACTCCTGCGGCGGAGTTCGTGCGCTATCAGCGCGTGATCGACACGTTCAACGCACCACGCTCGCTCGATCTCGCCGCGCATTTCGTCGCCACCGGCACGTGGCTCAACCCGACGCTGATCCGCGTCCGCACGATGGAGTTCGGCGACGACGAGCAGTATTGGAACGATCCCAACCTGCGCTACGTGCCCAAGACGACGCGCGCGATGTGGGAAGATGTCTCGCGCGAGTTCTCGACGAAACTCTCCGCGCCGGCGCGCGCGACGCTCAAGTCGCTCTTCGCGTTGCAGACGAGTCTGGTGAAGCCGTTCAAGGCCGCGGGCGTCAAGATGCTGGCCGGCACCGACGTCGGCGGCGGGTTCGTCATTCCCGGCTTCAGCCTCCATCAGGAGTTCGATCTGCTCGAAGAAGCCGGGCTCGCGCCGCTCGACGTGCTGCAGATGACGACGCTCAACGGAGCGCAGTTCTTAGGGCGCGAGTCCACGATGGGCAGCGTCGCCGAAGGAAAGGATGCCAACCTCGTAGTGCTCACCGACGATCCCTTGGTCAGCGTGCAGAACCTGCACAACATCTCGGCCGTCGTGCGCGCCGGCGTCTACCACTCCGCCGCCGACCTCGACGGCATGAAAAAGAAAACCGAACGCCGGGTGGCCACCGGAACGTTTGCCGCGTTCACCGGCTTGCCGCCGTGCGGTTGCAGCGCGTGAACGCGCGGTTCTCGCGTTCCACGCTGCTGGCCGGCGCCGCGAGCACCGCACTCGCGCTCGGCGCGCGGCGCGGCTCGGCCGCCGATCTGCCGCCGCTGAAAGTTGGCTACCTCGGCACGTTCTCGGGCCCGTACGCCGACGAAGACGCGCCGCTGGAAGCCGCAATCGCTGCGTTCTTCAAAGAGCACGGCGATACGGTGGCCGGACGGAAGGTCACGCTGATCAAGCGCGACGACGGCGGCCCGAACCCCGAGAACGCGCGCCGGCTGGCGCAAGAGCTGATCGTCAACGAGAAGGTCGACCTGATGATGGGTTTGACGCTTTCGCCGAATGCGTTGGCCGTCGGCCAGGTCACGACCGCGGCCAAAATGCCGACGCTCGTCACCAATTCCGGCGGCTACGGCATCCTCGAACCGAATCCGTATTTCGCGCGGTTCAGCTTCACGACCGGCCAGGTGACCTATCCGCTGGCCGATTGGGCGTCGAAGCAGAAACTCAAGAACGCCTACATCCTCGTGCTCGACTTCGGGCCCGGGATCGATGCGGCCAACACCTTTCGCACGGCGTTCACGGCCAAAGGCGGAACGATTCTGGGTGAGGTTCGCGTGCCGCTCGGCGTTACCGACATGGCCGCCTACGTGCAGCGCGTGCGCGACGCCAAGCCGCAGGCCGTCTTTGTTTTCCTCACCGTTTCGGGGCGGTCGTTTCTGAAGGCGTGGCAGGGCTCGGGCGGCGACAAATCCGGGACCAAGATTCTCGCGACCGGCGATCTCACGCTCGAGAAGTTCTTCCCCGACGAGGGCGACAGCGCGCTCGGCGTGTACACGGCGATGAACTACTCGCCCGCGCTCGACGCGCCGATGAACAAGAAAGTCACCCACGACATGCACGCGATCGACGCATCGATCGAGTATCCCGACTTCTACACCGTCGCGACGTACGACGCGCTGGCGGCGATCTACAAACTCGTCGCCGCCCAAAACGGCAACATCGAGCCGGAGAAGACGATGGCGCTGCTGCGCGGGATGAAGCTGGACAGCGCCCGCGGGCCGATCCAGATCGACCCCCAAACGCGCGACTGCATCCAGAACATCTACATCCGCCGCGTCGACAAGGTCAACGGCCAACTGCAGAACACGACGATCGCAACCTACCCCGCCGTCCGCGACCCGCTCGAGAAGTGAGTGCCGACCTCGTCCTCGACGGGGTGACGATCGTCGATACGGACGACGGCAGCCTGACGCCGGACTTGACCGTCGTCATCACCGGCGGCACGATCGCCCGCATCGCGCACGGCAACGCAGCGAAGGGCGCGGTCGACGCGCGCGGCACGTTCGTCGTGCCCGGCTACAACGACTTCCACGCACACCCGCTCAACCAGCCCGATCCGCAAGACGGCATGGCGCTGATGTTGAGCCTGGGCATCACCGGCTTTCGCCAACTCTCCGGCACGCCCGAGCTGCTGGCCGCGCGCCACGCGGGGACGTTGCTGCCGGCGGCCGATTCGCCCGCGCTGCTCGAGATGCCGGGCGAGATACTGACCGGTGCGAACGCGGCGACGACCGATGCGGTCGTCGCCGAAATCCAACGGCAAAAGGCGCAAGGCGCGGACTTCATCAAGGTCATCGACGTCACGCCCGAGGTCTTCTTCGCCGGCTTGGCCGAGAGCACGCGGCTGGGCTTACGGTTTCTCGGACATCTCCCGCCGGTCGTCGACGTCGCCGCGGCCGCGCGCGCCGGAATCCGCTCGATCGAACACCTCGGCCCCAAAGACAGCGTGTTGCTCGGGTGCTCGACCGACGAAGCCGCGTTGCGCGGCGCGATCGCACCGGCCCCGCCACGCGGCGGCCCGGGCGCCGGACCGCCGCCGCCCGGTGCCGCGTTGCGCGCGGTAGCGAATCCGCTGCTGAATACGAGCCCGGCAGAGTTCGCGCGCTACGAACGGGTCGTCGAGACGTTCAGCGCCGAGCGTTGTAGGGCGCTCGCCGCGCAGTTCGTCGCGTGCGAGACCTGGCACGTCCCCACGCTTACGCGCCTGCGCACGATGGCGAAGGTGGATGACGAAGCCTATCGCACGGATCCGAATTTGCAATTCGTCCCGCTGCCGTTGCGGCAAGCCTGGGAAGATGTGGCGCAACTCTTCGCGCAGCGCCACGAACCGGCGGCGCGCGCAACGCTGGCCAAACTGCTCGCGCTGCAATTCCGGCTCGTGCGCCCGCTCAAAGACGCCGGCGTGCACATGCTGACCGGTTCCGATTCCGGCGGCTCCGCCGCCTGGTGCATCGCGGGCTTCGGACTGCATCAGGAGTTCGATCTGCTCGCGCAAGCCGGCCTGACCCCGCTCGAGATCTTGCAGATGACGACGCGCAACGGCGCCGCGTTTCTCAAGCGGCCCGATTTCGGCCGCGTCGCGGAGGGAGCCGGCGCCGACCTCGTGCTGCTCGGCGCGAATCCGCTCGCGAGCGCTGCAAACCTGCACGCGATCGCCGGCGTCGTGCGTGCCGGCACGTATTATTCCGCCGCGGCGCTCGAAACGCTCAAGAGCCGCACCGCGCACCGGGTCGCATCCGCATTGCCCTCGAGCACGGCCGTCGGGCCGCCCTGCTGCTGACCGGCGCAGGTTAATCGCGCCTCGCTCCGGGTAAGCCGTCTTTCAATCGCGAGCGGCAGCATGGCCGCACGAAACTACGCGAAGTCGGCAGCCGTAGTGGCGGGCCAGCGCAGGCGGCGCCGGCGGTTTGAGCAACGGCCGCCGCTTGCCCGGTTGCCGCGCGGAACGCGGCGGGCTGAGGCGAGGCGCAGCGATGTGAACGCGACCGCGGCGGCGGCACCGAACAGAAAAAACGCACGCGTCATGCCGGCACCTTACGCGTACGACGTCTGGGCGGCGAGGTGGTAGTTTGGAATCTTCGCATCCGGCAGCACCGACGAGTACCCCGTATCCGCGTCGGGCTCGGTCAGCACTTGGGTGTTCGAGAACTCGACGTTCTTGAGCACGTCGAGCATCGAGACGAAATAGCGGAAGTTCTTCAAGGTCTTGGTCAACTTGCCGTTCTCGATCAGGTAGACGCCGTCACGCGTGATCCCGGTGATCGAGGCTTGCCGCGGATCGACGACCCGCTCGTACCACGTGCGCGAGATCAACACGCCGCGCTCGATCGACGCCAGCAGTGCCTCGCGCGACTTCGTCCCGGGCGCGACGATGCCGTTGGCGGGGAAATTCGGGTGACCGGTATTGGCCACGTGATACTTGTTCGCCATGTATGTCCCCGTCACGTAGTGCTTGGCGACGCCGCGATCGATCAGCGTGAGCTTCTTCGTCGGCACGCCGTCGTTCACGTTGAACGGCGGGTTCGCGAAGAGCGGATGGCTCCAGTCGTCGGTCAGCGTGAAGTTGGGCGAGAACAGACGTTTGCCGAGCCGGCCGACCATCCACGAATCCTTGTTCTCCAGCACGCTGTCGGCGCCCATCCCTTCGGTCAGCGCTTTCAGCGCGGCGGCGAAGGCGCTCGGCTCGAGCAGCACCGTGACGTTGCCGGGTGCGAACGTCGCGGGCACGCGCCCGACCGTCGCTTTCTCGGCCGCCCGCTCGGCGTGCGGCTGCGGATCGAGGCGCGCGTAGTCGGGCGAATAGAACTCAGCGTAACCGCTGGTTTCGGCGGCGATCGCTTTCAGCTGCAAACCGCTCATCGTGCCGGTAAACGCCGCGCGCACGCCCAGCGAGTTGGCGATCGCGGTCGTGTTGGTCTGCGTCGTCGTGAAGCCGGACGACGAGAGCTGCGATGCTTTCATCCGCGCGAAGACCGGCAGCAGCTTCTGCACCCGGTCGTCGGGCGTCGCATCGGCGGTGGCATCGTAGTAGCTATGCCGCGCCGCCGGAATCGCTACCGGCTTCGGCAGCGAGACGAAGCCGTTGTCGGGCGGCACGCGCTGCGCGATCTCACGCACGCTCGCGACCAAACGCGCGATCGACGCCGGGCTCGCATCGTCGGTCGAAACCGAACCCGACTTCTTCCCGACGTAATAGGTCAGCGTGATCTGCGTCTGCAGCGCATCCAGGTTCTGAATGACGTAGTTGTGCGCGAAGCGCGCGTACGACGCGTCGCTGATCGTGACGGTGACCTGGGCCTGATCGGCGCGCCCGGCTGCCTTGAGGACGTCCTCGGCCAGCGAGAGCGCGCGGTCCTGGTCACGCATCCGCGACCCCCACCGTGACGCCGCGGAAACGCGCGACGCTGCAGGCTTGCGTCGTGCGCCCGTTCTGTTCGGGTTCGCCCTTGCCGCAGTTGGCCGTTCCCCACACCGTGAAGTCGGCGGCGCCGGCAACGCGATCCATCGAGCCCCAGAAGTGCGGGGTGACGCCGGTGTAAGTCGGCTGTTTGAAGATGCGCCCGCGTTTGCCGTTCTTGATCTCGTAGCCGATCTGCGGCCCGAACTGAAAATTCAGCCGATGATCGTCGATGGACCACGAGCGCAGCCCGGCGAGGTAGATGCCGTCCTTCGTTTCGGCGACGATCGACTCGAGCGAACCGTCGTGCGGCGCGAGCAGGATGTTGGTGATGCGGACCATCGGCACGCACGACCAGTCCTGCGCGCACACCGAGGCCGTGACCGGCAGCCCGGTCTGCGCGGCCGTGTCGCGCGATGAGAGATAGCCGCGCAAAATTCCGTTTTCGATCAACGGGACGCGCGCCGGCTTTACCGCTTCGTCGTCGTAGCCGACCGTGGCCATGCCGCCGGCCAGCGTGTTGTCGGCGTAGACGTTCAGCAGGTCGCTGCCGTAGCGCAAGCTGCCGACGCGATCGGGCGTGGCCCAGGACACGCCCGAGAAGTTGGCTTCCCAGCCCAGCGCACGATCGAGTTCGAGCGGGTGCCCGATCGACTCGTGCATCTGAATGCTGAGCAGGCCGCTGTCGAGGATGACGTCGCGCACGCCCGACGGCAACGGCGTCGCGTCGGCGAGGATCACGGCTTCGCGTCCGTATTCGGGCATGATGCGCGCGAGCGCTGCGCGCTCGACCACCTCGTACCCGCCGCTCTGATAGAGCGCGAAGTCGCCCGGTCCGCCACGGGATTGCACGTCGCCGTCGCGGCCCAGCGCCGACGCGCCGCAGCCGGCACCCGCTTGGCGCAGGAGCTGCGTGATCGCACTGCCGGTGGTCGAGTAGAATTCCTTGGCGGTCGTGTAGATCGTCATGAACGCGTACGCGCTGATGACGTTCTTGGCGACGTGCCCCGTGCGCTCGGCGGCGAGCAAAAGTTCCGCACGCGCCGAAAGCCCGAAGCGCGCCGGATCCTTCACGATCGGCGTTTCCCAATGGCCGACGGTCTTCTCCGACGGCTGGACCGCCGGGATGCGGTCGACGACCTTTGTGCCGGATTTCGCCAACGCGGTCGCGCGCGCGGCAGCCAGATCGAACGCCGCATCGTCGAAGCGGTCGCTGCCGAAGAACCCCCAGCTCCCATCGACCAGCGCGCGCACGCCGTAACCGGCCGACGACACGTCGGAGGCGTTACGCACGTCGCCGTTACGAACCCACAAGTCCTCTTGCCGGATCGTCCAGAACTGCACGTCGGCGTACGCCGCGCCGGCTTTGGTTGCCGTATCCAGAATGCGCGCGGACGCGCTCGCGTACTGCGCCGTCAGCGTGCCGCCTTAGGAAACGAGGGCGGGTTCGCGGATCTGGAGGGGCTCGTCCAAACGCAGAATGCGGCGCGCGTTGGTGCTGAAGATCTTCTCCTTGATCTCGGGCGAGAAGCCGGCTTCGTCGATGAACTCCAGCGCCGCGGCCGGATCCCAGCACGGGTAGTCGTCACCGTACATCACGTGGTCGGCACCGAAGAACTCGACCGCGAACTTCATGCCGATCGCGCTCGGATTCACCGTATCGGTGTAGATGCGTTTGAGATACGTGCTCGGCTTCTCGGGCAGCTTCGCAGCCTTGCCGTTCTTGTCCATGCGGCCGGCCTGATACGGCAACGCGCCGCCGGTGTGCGACATGACGAGCTTGAGGTTCGGATGCCGTTCCATGACGCCCGAGAAGACCAGGCGCATCGCCGAGGTGCTCACCTCGATCACGCGGCCGAGGCTCAGATGCAGCGCGCCGCCGTACTCGGCGGAGAGCATGTCGGCGAACACGGCGTCGGTCGGGTGCAGGAACATCGGAAGATCGAGCGCTTCGACGCGGTCGTAGAAGGGCTCGAGCCGCGGGTGATCGATGCGCGGATCGCTGCCGACGCTGCCCGGTAAGTTCACGCCCTTCAAGCCGAGGCGGAAGATCGCGTCTTCGAGGACCTCGAGCGCAACCGCGGTGTCGACCAGCGGCACCGCGGCGCTGCCCCAGAACTTGCCCGGGTACTTGCGCTGCGCGCCGGCCATCTCTTCGTTCCACTGGATCGCCGCTTCGCGGCCTTCGCTGACCGGCAGCTCGGAGAAGTGCACCGAGAACGGCCCGATGGAGCCGAACACCGAGGCCTCGTAGCCGAAGGAATTCATGTACTCGAACTGCTTGTCGAGATCGAACCATTCCGGCCACGGGTTGAGCCCCGGCGGCTGCGGGCCGGCCGAGCGGTAATAGCGGTAACCCTCGCCGTTGCGTTCGGCGTGCGGAAAGCCCTTACGTTCGCACAGCGCGTTCCAAATCGAGCGCGGCCACCAGTGGAAGTGAGAGTCGATCAAGCGCACGTGAGGTCCCTTCGTATGACAGGAGCGGGCTCCAACTCGGTCGCAACCATCTTCCCCACGCTACCGCGATACACCTCATTTCTAACAGTAGACGGAAGTCGTAAGGAGACGAGCCCATGCCCGACGTGATATCACGCCGCGAGGTTCTGGCGGGTGCCGCAGCCCTCGCCGTCGCCGCCGGCAGTCCGGCGCTCGCGCAGACATCGACGGGCGCCGCCGGCAAGCCCGACACGCTGCACGTCGGCAAGGCGGTGTTCTCGTCGTTCCCGTTCGCCACGCTCGACGTGGGCATGGATGCCGGGATTTGGAAATCGCTGAACCTCGACATCCAGAACTCCGACTTCAAGGGCGACGCACAGGTGCAACAGGCCTTCACCGCCGGCTCGGTCGACATCGGCTTGGGCTCGGGCCCGTCGATGGCGTACCGTTCGAAGGGCGTGCCGGCGATCGCCGTGGCCGTCATGGCCGGGCGGCCGCTCGACATGGCGCTCGTGGTCGCCAAGGGCGGCGACATCAAAACGCTGGCCGCCCTCAAAGGCAAACGGGTCGGGGTGACGACCGCCGGCTCGCTGACCGACTGGCTGGCGCGCCAGATCTCAGCCGATCAAGGCTGGGGGCCGGACGGCGTCAACGTCCTGCCGATGGGCGCGATGGAAACGCGCATCAGCGCGCTGGACAGCGGTCAGATCCAAGCTTCCGTGCACGACCTGACCGAGGCCTACGAAATCGAACGCGTCGGCAAGGGCACGATCCTCACCCTGTTCGGCGACATCGTGAAAGACTTCGACACGCACGTCATCTTCGCGAGCGACAACCTGATCGCGCAGCGCCCGCAGGTACTGCAGCGCTTCCTCAAAGGCTGGTTCACGACCGTGGTGTACATGCGCAAGAACCGGGACGCGACGATAAAAACGGTCGCGCGCGTGTTGCAAGTCGACGAATCGGTCGTGGCCAAATCGTATCCGGCCGACATGTCGATGATGTCGAACGACGGAACGTTCTCGCAAGCGGCGCTCGACGAGGTTCGCAAGTCGGTGGCGGATCTCGGCATGTACGACGGCACGCTCGATCCCAAGAACATGTACACCACCCGCTTCGTCCCCGTGAAAGTCTAGCAGGTCTGTTTTGAAAACCACGACGCTCGGCCGCGAACGCCGCACCAAACTCGCGGCGGCGATGACCGCCAACGGTCTCGAGGCCCTGGTGGCGTACGGCAACGCCTGGCAAGGTGATTACCTGATGTACGTCAGCGATTTCCCGATCCTCGAAGGGCACGGCCTGGCCGTCCTCGGCGCCGACGGCTCGTGCCGGCTGTACCTCGACAGCGCGACCGAGATCGATCGCGCGACGGCCGAAACCTCGGGCATCGAAGTGCGCTTCAGCCAGCAGATCGGGCGCGACGTCGCCGCCGACCTGAAGGCGCGCGGCAAGATCCGCATGGCCGCGGCGCCGCTCGGGTTCGTGCCGTTCGCGCTGATCGAAAACGCACCGGGCACGATCGAAGACGGTACCGCGATCGTCGATCGGTGCCTGATGCACAAGACCCCGGCCGAAGTCGACCGCGTGCGCAAAGCCGCGCAAACCGCCGACGAAGCGTACGTCGTGTTCCGGCAGGCGGCGCAAGAGGGGCGCAAACAGTTCGAGGTGGTGGCCGAAACCGAGTCGTGGCTGCGCGGCCGCGGCGTCGCCGACAACTTCATGCTGATCGGGTCGGGCGGGACGGACGTCTACAGCGTGACGCCGCCGTCGAACCGGCGCCTGGCCAAAGGCGACAACGTGATCACCGAGCTCACGCCGTCGATCGAAGGCTACTACGCGCAGATCTGCCGCACGCTGGTCGTCGGCAAAGCCTCCGACGCGCAGAAACGCGCCTACGACATCTACATCGAAGCGCTCGAGGCCGGCATCGCCGCCGTCAAACCGGGCGCCCGCGCATCCGACGTCGCCCGCGCCGAGAACGACGTGTTTCGCAAATACGATATGGGCGAATACGTCACCAGCGCCTACACGCGCGTGCGCGGGCACGGCCTGGGGCTCTTCGCCGACTCGAAGCCGCACATTCTGGAGGACGTCCAAATCGAATTGATTCCGGGGATGACGTTCGTCGTCCACCCGAACACCTACAACCCGAACGTCGGCTACATGATGCTCGGCGACTCGGTCGCCGTCACCGACACCGGCGTCGAGGTCTTCACGACCACGCCGCGCGTGCTCTTCGAAAGTGCCGCCTGATGCGCCGCGGACTGATCGAGTGGTCGAAGACCGAGTTGCCGGAAGCCGTCTTCGACGCGCGCATCGCCGCGCTGCGCCATGAAATGGCAGCCTCGAACATCGATACGCTGGTCGCGTATACGAACTTCACCCGGCCGGCGGCGGTATCGTGGCTGTGCTCGTTCATCCCGTATTGGTCGGAGTGCGCGCTGGTCGTGCCGAAATCCGGGCCGCTCTCGATGGTGTCCGCCGTTTCGCCGCGCGGCAAACCGTGGATCCAATCGACGACCTATAGCGAGAACCTGCTGTTCAACCCGAAGATCGGTCCGGAAACGGCCCGCGTGCTCAAGGAAGCGCTGCCGGCGGGTGCCACGCTCGGCGTCGTCGAGCTGGACGCGGTGCCGGCCGCCGTCGGTCTGGCGCTGAAATCCGTCGGCGCCAAGCTGGTCGACGCAACCGGCGCGTTCGTCACCGCGCGCGCCGCCGGCGACGCCGCGAACGTGGCGCTCGCCAAGACGGCCGCCACCTTCGCCCACGCTGCACTGGCTGCGTTCGACGCGAACGCTACCGACGCGACGGCCGTCGTTGCGGCCGTCGACCTCACCGCGCGCCGTCTCGGCGCCGAGGAATCGTACGTGGCGATCGCGGTCAACGCGCGCAAGGATCCGCGCTTCCTGCGCCTCGAGGGTCCGGCCACGCTCGGCGACGAGTTCGCGGTCCGCGCCACCGTCGCATACAAGGGCGCCTGGGTGCGCATGGTACGCACGGTCGTGCGCGGCGACACGAAGGGTCTCGTCGCCGCAGCCACGGCGCAGTTCGCCGCCGCCATCGCGGAGCTGCCGAAGCTCGACAAGCTCGCCGCGCTGCGATCCTACCTGATCGAAACCGCGCGCACCGCGCAACCGCTCGAGGCCGTCGCCGGCTCGGCCGTACCGCACGCGCAAGCGTTTCCGCCCGGCGCGATGGTGACGGTCCGAGCGGACGCGGTCATCGACGGCACCCCGATCCTGCTCGGTGCGCCCGCCGTCGCCGGGGCCGACGGCAAACCCGGCGCGTTTCTCGTTCCACCTACGTTCTAGGAGCTGTTTTGTCACTCGTCCTTGCACTCGACATCGGCGGCACGTTCACCGACCTGATCGCCTTCGATCTCGCCAGCGGTCAGATCCATCAGGCCAAGAGCTCGACCACACCCTACGATCTGGCGGTCGGTATTCGTGAAACGCTGGCCAAGAGCGGGCTGCCGATCGCGTCGGCCGAGACGTTCGTGCACGGTTCGACGGTCGCGATCAACACCGCGATCGAGCGCACCGGCGCGCGCACCGCGCTGGTCGTGACCGAAGGGATGCGCGACGTCTACAAGATCGGCCGCGGCAGCCGGCCCGAGGCGTACAACATCTTCTTCAAACGCCCCGTGCCCTACGTGCCGCGTCATCGCACGCTCGAAATCGTCGAACGGCTCAACGCCGACGGTCAGGTCGTCACCGTGCTCGATCGCGCGCACGCGAGCGGGGTCGCGCGACGGCTGAACAGCGACGACATCGAGGCGGTCGCGGTCGTGTTTCTGCACTCCTGGAACAACCCCGATCACGAGGCCGAAGTCGGCGCGATCATCGCGCGCGAGGCGCCCCACCTCTACCGTTCGCTCTCGCACGAGATCTTGCGCGAGTACCGTGAGTACGAGCGCACGTCGACGACCGTGCTCAACGCGTACGTCGGCCCGCGCGTGAAGCGCTATCTCGGCGACCTCGAAGCGTTGCTGGCCGAGTTCGGTTTTGAAGGCCGGCTGCTGATCATGCAGTCCAACGGCGGCACGATGACGCCGGAGACGGCCAAACGCGTACCGGTCAACATGATGGAGTCGGGACCGGTCGGCGGGATCATCGCGGCGGCCGAAGTCAGCGGCACGCTCGGCTACAAGAACGTGCTGGCGTTCGACATGGGCGGCACGACGGCCAAAGTCAGCTTGGTGCAGAACAGCGAGCCGTCGATCGCGCAGGGCTACTACATCGGGGGGGTGGCGAGCGGGCATCCGGTGATGCTGCCGGTGGTCGACATCATCGAGGTCGGGACCGGCGGCGGCAGCATCGCGTGGATCGACGAGGTCGGCGCGCTCAAAGTCGGCCCGCGCAGCGCCGGCGGATATCCGGGACCGGTGTGCTACGGACAGGGCGGCACGGCGCCGACCGTGACCGACGCGAACGTCGTGCTCGGGCGCTTGAGCCCCAGCCGCTTCCTGGGCGGCGAGATGCCGCTCGACGTCGAGGGTGCGCGCGAGGCGATTCGCACGACGATCGCCGAGCCGCTCGAGCTCTCGATCGAGGCGGCGGCACTGGGGATCATCAAGATCGCGGTCGCCGAGATGTCGCTGGCCGTGCGCGGCGTGTCGGTCGAGCGCGGTTACGACCCGCGCGACTTCGCGATGGTCGGCTTCGGCGGCGCAGGCCCGCTGCACTCCGCGCAGATCGCGCGCGAGCTGCACGTCCCGACATTGATCGTGCCGCGCGTTCCGGGGCATTTCTCGGCGCTCGGCATGCTGCTCTCGGATCTGCGCCACGACTACGTCCGCACTTACTACAAGTCGCTCGCCGACACGGACTTCGACGAGATTCGCCGGATCTTCGACGGCATGATCGCCGAAGCGCGCGAGTTGCTGCTGAACGAAGGTACCGCTCCCGACGCGATCGCCTTCCAGCGCTTCCTCGACATCCGCTACGTCGGTCAGGAGTTCCCGATCCAGACGCCGATTCCCGACGCCGCGATCGCCACCGGCGACATGCCCACGATTCGCTCCGCCTTCGATGAGATTCACGACCGGCGGTTCGGTCATCACGCGCCGACCGAAGCGGTGGAGATCGTCAACGTGCGCCTCACCGCCACCGGCAAGCGCGAACGCTCGCACTTTCCCCGGCTGCCGCCGGCGACCACCGACGCGCTGATCGCGCACCGGCCGGTGATCTTCGACGATTCGCTGACCGCCGTCGACGCGCCGATCTACGATCGCGAACGGCTCGGACCGGGCGCGCGCGTGAACGGGCCGGCGATCGTTCAAGAGTACGCCTCGACCACCGTGCTCTTTCCCGGCGATGACATGCAGGTCGCACCCAGCGGCGAGATGATCGTCACGATCGGAGCGGCCTGATGTCGGTCACTGAAAAATCCCGGCTCGATCCGGTCACGCTCGAAGTGCTGCGCAGCGCCTTGCCGGCGATCGCCGACGAGATGTCGGTCGACCTCCAGCGCACGTCGTATAACATGATGATCTACGAAGTGCGCGACTACTGCTGCGCCGTGCTCGACGTCGACGGCCGGCTGCTCGCGCAGAACATCGGCGGCGTCTCGCACTTCGTCGCCGACCTGGGCGTAGTGATCAAGGACGGCGTCGCGCGCTACGGCATCGACGGCTTCGCGCCGGGCGACGTGATCATCACCAACCACCAGCGCGTCGCCGGGCAGCACCTCAACAACGTCTGCATCTACACCCCGTTCTTCTTTGAGAACAAGCTGACCGCGTTCGGCATCGTGCGCGCGCACTGGGTCGACGTCGGCGGCAACAGCACCGGTTTCGGCGCCGGCACCTCGATCATCGACCCGTGGCAAGAAGGGTTGCAGTTCGATCAGATCAAGCTCTACGAAGCCGGCAAGCCCGACGAGAAGATGCTGCGGATGATCTCCGACAACATCCGCTTCCCGGAATCGTCGATGGGCGATCTGCGCTCCCAGATGGCGGCCTGCACGCTGGCCGAACGGCGGCTCGAGGAGCTCTACACGCGTTACGGCAGCGAGACGGTCGGCATCGCGATCGAGCGCATCTTCGACGACGCCGAGCGCAAGTGCCGGTTGATCGTCGAGCAGATCCCGGACGGCACCTATCACGCCGAATCGTTCCTCGATGACGACGGCGTCGAGAAAGGCGTGCGCGTGCCGATCGTCGTCGACGTCGTCGTGGCGGGCAGCGATCTCACGATCGACTTCACCAAGGGTTCGATGCAGCGCCGCGGCGGGATCAACGGGCGCACGCTGGCCGGCGCCTACATCGCCTACAAGGGGCTCACCGGCGCCTTGGAGCCGGTCAACGAAGGCTCGTTCCGCGCGCTCAAGGTCGAGATTCAAGAAGGCAACTTGATGATGGCGAAATTCCCGGCGCCGATGTCGTCGTGGAGCCGCATGCTGCCGACGGTGGTCGATACGATCCTCACCGCGCTCGCCGGAGCGATGCCGGAGCGCATACCGGCCGCGACGATGGGAACGCTCGGCGGCGCGCTAGCGTTTTTCGGACGCGATGCCGCCCGGGGCCGTAACTTCGTCCTGCAGACGATCGAGGGCGGCGGCTGGGGCGCGCGACCGTGGGAAGACGGCGAATCGGCCTCCGTTTCGGTGTGCCAAGGCGACGTGCGCAACGCGCCGGTCGAAACGATCGAGCTCAAGACACCGGTGCTCGTGCGCAAGCGGTCGCTGCGCGAAAACTCGGGCGGCGCGGGAACGTTCCGCGGCGGACTCGGCATCACGACGACGATCGAGAGCCTCGCCGAAGGGCGCTGGACGTCGAGCCAGCAAGGCCGCACGGAGCTCGCTCCGTGGGGCATTCGCAACGGCGGTCCGGGCCGCGTCGGCGAGGCGTACATCAGGGCGGCCGGCGACGCCGACTTCCACCGTGAAGATCCGTTCCGCACGTTGCTTCCGGCCGGCAGCAGCGTCACGATCATGACGGCCGGCGGCGGCGGCTGGGGCGACCCGCTCGATCGCGATCCCGAGCACGTGCGCATGGACGTGATCGAGGAATACATCAACCGCGAGGACGCGCGCACGACCTACGGCGTGGTGCTGGATGACGCGAACGCCGTCGACGCTACCGCGACCTCAGCACTTCGCGCGCAGCGCCGCGCGTGAGGGAAAACAACATGCGTATCCTCGCAATCTGCGGAAGCCTCCGCAAACAATCGCTGAATCTCCACCTGCTGCAGGCGGCCGCGGAGTTGGCGCCGCCCGGCACGCAGATCGAATTCTTCCCGCTGCACGACCTGCCGGCATACAACGGCGACGAGGATAACGCCACCCTGCTGCCGGCGGCCGTCAAGGCGCTGCGCGCGGCGGTCGAAGCGAGCGACGGAATCCTCCTGGCGAGTCCGGAGTTCAGCCACGCATATTCGGGCGTGCTGAAGAATGCGCTCGACTGGCTCTCGGACTCGGATTCACTCGCCGACATGCCGGCGACGTCGATCAGCGCGGCGCCGAATCTGGGTGGCGGCGTGCGCGGGCAATTGGCGCTACGCGAGGTGCTCTTCGCCCTGGGCGCCGACGTGTTCGTCCATTACGAGCTTTTGGTGCGTTCGGCAAAACAGAAGTTTGACGCGGACGGCACGCTCTCCGACGCCGACACGCGCGAACAACTCGCCAAATTCATCGCCGACTTCGCCGAATTCATCCGCACCAAACGTGCGAGAGTACCGGTCTAGCCGGCTGCGGTCAGGCTCTCCAGGAGCGGCAAGCTGCGCGCGCGTTTTCCGGTCAGCGCGAAGTAGGCGTTGGCGACGGCCGGCGCGACCGGCGGCGTTCCGACCTCGCCGCAGCCCGACGGCGCCGCGGTACTCGGCACGATCGTGACGTCGAGCGCCGGCGACTCGTGCATGCGCAAAATCGTGTAGGTGTCGAAGTTCCCCTGATCGGCGACGCCGTTGGTGAACGTGATCTTGCCGGTGAGCGCGGCCGAGAGGCCGTACAAGATCGCGCCGGTCACTTGCGTTTCGACGCCGTCGCGGTTGACCGGCAAGCCGCAGTCGACCGCCGTCCACATGCGGTGCACCCGGATGCCGCCGGCCGGCGCCGACACTTCGGCCACCAGCGCGATCCACGTGCCGTCCCAGACGGCGAGCGCCACGCCGCGCGCGCGGCCGGCCGGCGCGGCACTGCCCCAACCCGCGCGCCGCGCGGCGAGTTCGAGCACGTTGCGCGCGCGCGAATCGGCCGGCAACATCGCGAGCCGAAAAGCAACCGGATCGCGGCCGGCCGCATGCGCCAGCTCGTCGATGAACGATTCGGTCGGGAAGAAGTTGCCGTTGGCGTACGGCGCGCGCCACGGACCAACCGGAATCTTGTTGTCGAGGTTGTGGAAGTCGACCAGCACGTTGGGGATCGTATATGCAAAATCGCCGGTGCCGCGCACGACGCCCGGATCGACGCCGTCCTTGAGGTTGGCGGAGTCGCCGCGCGCGGCGATCGACGCCAGCGACAACGTGTGCGTGAGCGCCGCGATCGTTCCGTCGGCGGCGAGCGTCGCCGCCAACGCGTGGGCCGAACCGGGCCGGTAGGGATCGTGGCGGATGTCGTCTTCGCGCGTCCACACCGTCTTGACCGGCATGCCGGCGGCCTTCGAGACCTCGACCGCGTCGGCGATGTAATCCGCCGATAGCCGGCGCCCGAAACCGCCGCCGAGCAGCGTCGAGTTCACGGTCACCGACTCGATCGGCAACCCGGAGATCTTCGCCGCGGTCGTTTGCGACAACGTGGGAACTTGCGTCGGCGCCCACACGGTGACGTGGTCGGCGCGCACGTCGGCCGTAGCGTTCATTGGCTCCATCGCCGCGTGCGCGAGATACGGCACGTCGTAGGCCGCGCGCACGACCGTGCCGTTCGCCAGCGCGGCGCGCGCGTCGCCGGTGCTCTTGACGACGCCCCCGGGCTGCTTCACGAAGTTCCGCATCGCCGCCAGCATCGTCGGCGTCGACGCGCCGGCGTTCGGTCCGTGCCCGAACGTCGGGTTCAGGCGTTTACGGCCCTGGAAGGCCGCCCACGTGTTGTCCGCGACGACCGCAATGCCGGACGATACCGCGAACACCGCGCGCACGCCGGGAACGCCGAGCGCCGCGGCGCGATCGTACGACGTGACGGTGCCGCCGATCTCCGGCGGCTTCTCGATCGAGGCGAACTTCATCCCCGGCACGCGCAGGTCGAAGCCGAACACCGCCGTTCCGTTGGTCTTCGGCCGCACGTCGAGCCGGCGCGGACGCGTGCCGATCACGGTGAACTGCGCGGGCGATTTGAGCGCGACGCCGCTCGGGATCGCAAGCGCGGCGGCCGCGTCGATCAGCTCGCGGTAGTCGGCGTGCTGACCGGCCGGACCGAACACGCTGCCGGCCCGCGCGCGGCACGCCGCCGGATCGACCGACCAGCGCTGGGCCGCCGCCGTCACCAGCATCGCCTTCGCGGTCGCGCCGGCGGTGCGCATCACCGTCGCCATCTGCTTGATGCTCTGACTGCCGCCGGTCGACATCGCGTCGCGGCCGGGCGGATTCCAGCGCGCCTCGGCCGGTGCCAATTCGTAACGCATGCGCGCGAGCGGAAATTCGAGTTCTTCGGCGACGAGCATCGGCAGCGACGTCGTCACGCCTTGACCCATCTCGGCCTTGTTGATCATCACCGTCACCAGGCCGTCACGGTCGAAGCGCACCCAGCCCTGCGGCGACCAGTCGGCGCCGGCAGCGCGGGCCGGGCTCTCGAAGCCGAGCGTCCAGCCGGCGCCGGCGACCGCGACGATGCGCAGAAAATCCGTCCGAGCGAGCATGTCAGTGACCTCCTAGCGGGGCGCCGCCCGCATCGCTAACCACCTGGGTGTCGCCGCCGCCGACGGCGTTCGGATCGTAGCGCACGATGTAGCACGATTTTTCATCGAGACCGTGCTGGTCGCCGACGCGGAAGTCGTACATGCCGAGCGCGCCGGGAAAATCGTGCAATCCTTCGATCCATTCGTGGATCTGCTGGGCCGACGCGTTCGGGCCGAGCGCGCGCAACGCGGCGACGACGATCTTCGCCTCGTCCCAGGCGAACGCATGCGCCGCGCCCGGGTGGAGTCCTGCGCCTTCGAGCGTGATATAGAACTCGTCGATCGTCGCGCGCAGCGGATCGCGGGCCGGCCGGTCGCGCTTGGCGTAACTCGGGAACACGATCCACAGCCCCGACTTCGGCACGTACGTCTTGAAGCGCGCGATGAAGTCGGGCGCGATGTTCGTGGCGCCGGTGAAGATCGGCAGATCGACGCCGGCGTCGGACAGGCTGCGCAATACGGTTCCGAACGGCGCGCCGGTGGCGGAGACGAACAAGGCCTGCGCGCCGCTGAACTTCAGCGCGCTGACTTGCGCGGCGATGTTGAGGTCGGCGCCGTTGAAGAGCTGCCGCGTCGTGATCGCGATCGAACGGTTGGCCGGTTCGGCCAGCGCGCCGTCGATCGCTTTCTCATTATCCTGGCCCGAGACGTCGTTCGTGCGCAGGTAGCCGACCTTGTTCCAGCCGCGCGCGCGCATGTAGCGGAACATCACCGACTCGACGTGCGTCACGAGCGGCAGCGTGCCGAACACGTAGCTGCCCTTCTCCGGGTACACCAGCGGCGTCAGCGCGAACAGCACCGGGCCGTCTTTGAAAAACGGCATCATCGCGGTCGTCGCGGGCGAGAGCGTCGAGCCGATCACGACCGCGGGCTTCTGCGCCAGGATCGTGTTGGTCAACTGCACCGCGGTTTGCGGACTCGACCCGTCGTCGTAGACCGCGAAGTGCAGTTGCTCGCCGCGAATGCCGCCCGTCCGATTGACGAGCTTCTCGTACGCCTCGAGCGCCGCGTACTGGTCGCCGCCCGGGGAGGCGGCCGGTCCGGTCTGCGAGAGGATCACCGGGATCGTGTAGGTGGCGGTCTGCGTCCGGCCGGGCGCGATCGAGCCGGCGAGCGCCAGGGCCAGACCGAGGGCGGCCAGCTGTGCCTTCATGCGGTCCCCCATTTGGCGCGCAATCGGGCCCTCCTATGATCGCGGTCGCTCGGCAAGGCGCCGAGCAGGGTAAGCGTCGCGCCCGGCGCACATTTCGGCGATGATCGACGTTGCGACCATCCGCAGCATCCCGCTCTTCCGCGATTTCGCCGACGACGAGCTTGCAAGCATCGCCGAAACGGTCACCGATCGCACCTACGCCAAACACGACTTCGTCGTGCGCGAGGGCGACCCGGGCAGTACGTTCTTCATCCTGGTTCGCGGCTCGGTCTCGGTCTGCCGCATCATGCCGGACGGCCGCGAGATGATCCTCGCCATCCTCAAGGAAGGCGACTTCTTCGGCGAGATGGCGATGTTCGATTCGTCGCTGCGCAGCGCGTCGATCAAGACGCTCACCGCGGTCGAGGTCGGCGCGATCCGCTACGCCGACTTCCTGGTGCTGCTCGACGCCAACCCGCGCATCGGCCGGTCGCTGGTGATCGTGCTTTCCGAACGGCTGCGCGCGGCCAACGCCCTGATCGCCGCCACGACCTCGCAGGACATCCGGGCGCGGTTGGCCTCGCTACTCTTGAACCTCAGCCTGCAGTTCGGCGAACCGGTGGACCGGGGCGTCCGCATCAGCTTGCGCCTGACGAATCAGGAGATGGCCAACATGATCGCGACGACGCGCGAAACCGTGAACCGGACGCTGAACCGCTTCTGGGACGAGAAGCTCGTGGACATGCGCACTTCGCACGTCGTCATCGTCGACCCCGACCGGCTGCGTGCGCTGGTGCCGTGAGGCGTCAGCGCATACAGCTTTCGAGAAAGCCGAAGATCTGCGGCTTCGCCGTACGGGTGGCGGCGTCGTTGGCCGGGCTGGGGGCGTGCATGAAACCGTGCTCCGCCTGCGGGTAATACAGGATCGACGTTTCCGCTGCGCGGCCTTGCAGCTGCGCTTGCAGCGCTTCGAACGTCGTTCGCGAGGTGACGATGTCGCGGCCCGGATAGGCAACCTGCACCGGGCACGCAATCGCGGCGGCGGCCGGAATGGGCTCGAGGTCCTGCCCCGGTGAGAGCTGGACCGGAATCGACGGGTAGCACGCGACGGCAGCACGCAAGCGCCGCTCGCGCGCGCCGAACAGCAACACGTAGCGGCCGCCCATGCAGAAGCCGAGCGTCGCGAACGCCGTGACACCGTAACCGCTCGCCATGACGTCCAGGCAGCGTGAGAGCGCTTTCATCGTAGCTTCGTCGTTCGGCCGCGGCGGACGCTCGGTGAACGCCTCGCCGAGCGGAACGCTGGGATACGGGTTCCAGGCGATCGTCGTGTAGCCGCGCCCGGCGAGCTCGTCCGCGAAGGTTTGTACGAAATGGTCGACGCCCACGTTGTGCGGGAGCAGCAGCACGCCGGCGCCGGACGGTTGCGCGGGCCGCGCGAGGTAGTGACGCACGCCGTCGATCTCGATCGTGCGTTCGGCGGCAACGCTCATGCTAGGGCCGCCAGATCAGCGATGCGCCGGACGTTTTGTCGAGCCCGATGTACTTGGTCGAATAATCGAGCACGGGCTGCAGCCAATCGGGCGTGACGGGGACGTCGCCGTACACGGCGCGCGGACTGGCCCGGATCACGTCGACCGGGACCGGGCTGTAGCGCGCGAGGATCGCCGCCGACGCGTCGTGATTGGCATTGGCCCATTTCGCGGTCTTCAGCATCACGTCGATGAACCGGCGTGCGGTATCGCGGTTCGCGTTCAGCCAATCTTCCTTGGCGTACCAGCCCGTGACCATGAAGTGCTTGCCGACCGGCGCCAGCGCGTCGCCGATGATCTTCACCTGCCCCTTGGCCATCGTCGTGAACGGCTCGACCAGCAGCGCGGCATCGATGCGGCCCTGTGCGAGCGCCGCGGCGACGCCGCCGAACGGCAGTTCGAGCAGCTTCACGCTCTTCGAGTCCCCGCCGTTGGCGTCGATCCACGCTTCGATGGTCACTTGAGAAAAATCACCGAGCCCGTTGACCGAGATGGTCTTACCGTTCAGGTCGGCGCCGGTGCGAATCGGGGAGTTCTGTGCCGCCACGACCACGCCCTGAGGCGGCGGCCCCGTGTATACGTTGCCCAACGCGATCACGCGCAGATCATTCCCGTGATTGTGCGCCTGCGCGATCGGCACGAGGCTGCCGGCGATCACGTCGAGCGAACCGCCGATCACGCCGGCGGTCATTTCGGTGACGTTGCGTAACGTCGTGATCTGTTCGCTCAAGCCGGCCGCCGCGAAGTAGCCGAGATCGTGCGCGTAAAAATGTTGGGCGGTCGCGTCGGTGGCCGCCGAACCGACCCGGATCACGGCCGGGTCCGCGCCGCGCGCGACCATGGGAACTGCGGCCGCCGCGGCCAGACCGGTGAGAATCGAGGCACGTGTGTATGAGGCCATCGGGTTCTCCTTTGCAGCGTTCAGATTTAGCAGTAGGGGAGACCGGACTCCTCGTTAGAACTCTACCGTTCTTGTTCGACCGCCCCGGGAGGAACGACAACGTGGAGAAACTGCGCTACTACCTCGGGCACAACCGCGGCATGCGCGTCCTCGAATCCAACGGCAGCGCGCCGCACACCGTCGGCACGTTTTTCGAGGACGGGACGCTCGAGGATCTCAAGGGGATTCCGGGCAAACCGGAGGTCGTCTTCGCCGCGGTGGCTTTCGACGGCGGCTATCGCTCGCGCGATGCCGGCAAGACGTGGGAGAAGGTCTTGAGCGGTGACGTACGGACGTTCACGATCGATCCGCACGACCAGCGCGTCGTCTACGCCGGCATGGGCCCGGTGCGGCTGATGCGCAGCACCGACGAGGGGACGACGTGGGAGCCGCTCGACGGCATCCTCGACTTTCCGCCCGAGGTAAAGAAGAAATGGGACGTCCCGCCGCCGTACCGCGGGAAAGAAGAGCCGCATCTGCGGCACGTCCACGTGCATCCCGAGGATGCAAACCAGATCTTCGTGCTGCTCGAGCACGGCGGCGTACTGCTCAGCAACGACCGCGGTACGACGTGGCACGATCGCAGCAACGGCATCCAATACGTCGACATGCACATGATCGCGAACTACCCCGGCAGCAAGGACCGCTACTACGTGTCGTCGGCACAAGGCTTCTACCGCACCGACGATCGCGGTGCACACTGGTACCGCGTCGAGCACGGCATGCCGTGGGCCGACAAGCCCGCCTGGTGCTACTCGCACGAATGGGAGTTTTTGCAGCACGGCGGACATCCGCGGATGGTCGTGTGCGGCTCGCGCGGCTCGCCGGGCGTGTGGGGCCTCGACCAAACCAACCCCGACGGTCACATCCTGGTGAGCGACGACGGGGGTGATGCGTGGCGCGTCGTGCGCGCTTTCGAGAAATGGGTGCCGTGGGTGCTCGCCAACCATCCGAGCGATCACCAGACGCTGTTCTGCGGCCTGGGCAACGGCGCGCGCGGTTACTTCGTCAACACCAAAGCGACCGGTGAAGGAGCGTTCTATGTATCGCACGACACGGGCGAAACGTGGGAACCCGTGCTGCCCGAATTGCCGGCCGTGTTGACCGCGTGGGTGGCACCGGCATGAGGCTCGATCGCACGCGCGTCGCCGTCCTCATGGCCGGCCTGCTCGCGCTCTCGGGCACCGCCGCGTCGGCGCAGGCGCAAGCGTACAAGATCGGGCTGACGTTACCACTCACGGGCCCGCTGGCGAGCTCCGGCCAGGATTACGTTCCGGCGGCCGAGATCGCGGTCGCCAACATCAACGCCAAGGGCGGCGTGAACGGTCATCCGCTGCAACTGCTCACCGAAGATTCGCTCGGAACGCCGCCCGGCGGTTTGGCCGCGATGCGCAAGCTCGTGCAGGTCGACGGCGTACAAGCGATCCTGACGTTCTACACCAACGTGGTGTCGGCGCAGATTCCGCTGGCCGAGGAACTCAAGGTTCCGATTCTGGGTTCGATCCAGACGCCGGGCTTGATGAGCCGGTCGCCCTACACGTTCTCGCACGCCGAAACCGTGACGGCGACCGCCGGACTCTTCGGCGATTATTGGAAGAAACACGGCATCAAGCGCGTCTACGCGTTCATCCCGAACAACGCGCTCGGCGCGATCTTCTCGAGCGCCTACAAAGCCGCGTCGGCAGCGTCGGGCGTCACCTACGATGAGGCGACCTTCAACTCGGGCGAGACCGACTACCGCGGCGTCGTCGCGCGGGCCAAGGAGTTCAACCCCGACGGCGTGATCGTCGCGTCGCCCGGCGGGCTCGACGGCACGGTGCTGATCCGCCAGGTGCGTGAAGCCGGCGTGAACGCGCAGATCTTCCTGCCCGGCACGTTTCTCTACGAACCGGGCTGGAAAGAGGGCGTGGGGAGTTATCTCGACGGTCTGATCATGGCCGGCGTGCAGATCGACCCGGTTGCGGGCAAGCAGTTCATCACCGAATTCCAAGCCAAGACCGGCCGCATGCCGGCCGTCTACGGCGCCGAGCTCTACGAAGAAGTGCTGATGCTCGCGGCGGCGATCCAACACGGCGCGTACAACGGTGAAGCGATCGCCAAACAGCTCGCGGTGCTCAAGGGCGTGCCGAGCATCTTCGGCGGCACGATCACGATGGATCCCGACCACTACAGCGTTCCGCTGAGCAACCGGCTGCGCCAAATGCGGAACGGCCAGCTCGTTCTCGTCAACTAGCCCTTGAGCGACGCGCTCGCTCGCGTCGAGCTGTTCGCGCTCGATCTCCCCTATCAGTCGAAGGTGCAGTTCCGCTCGTCGCAAGGCGCGGGCGGAACGTACGCGCTCTTGCGCTTGACGACGCGCGACGGCGCGGTGGGCATCGCGGAGGTGACGGGGATACCGAACGTCCCGGACAGCGATCCGGTCGTTCTGGCGGCCCAGTTCGACCGCTTCTTCCGGCCGCTGCTTGCAGGCGCCGATCCGCTCGATCACAGCGGCGTGCTCGCGGCGCTCGAACGCGTGCGCGGCGGCGCGATCGCCAAAGCGCTGATCGACACCGCGCTGTGGGATCTGCGTGGCCGGATCTTCGGAGCGCCGGTCTGGCGTTTGCTGGGCGGCAGCCCGCCCGCGCCCGTGCCCGTCACCGCTATCCTCTTCGGCGATACGGCCGCCGCGATGCTCGAGGACGCGGAGCGCACGGTCGCGCGGGGCATTCGCGCACTCAAGGTCAAGCTATGGCGCCACTCGATCGACGACGTATACCTGATCCGCGACATCCGCGCGGCGGTCGGCGACGACATCCTCATCTACGCCGATGCCAACCATGCATACTCGGAGGGCGAGGCGCGTGCGCTGCTGCCGCAGCTGGCCGCATACGGCCTCGCATTTATCGAGGACCCGTGCAGCCTCCCGGCCGAACGCCTGGCGCTGCTGAGCCGCGAATTGCCGATCCCGATCCTGGGCGAGATTCCGATCGATTCGCTGGCCACAGCGCAACGCTACATCGAGTTACAGGCGGTAGGCGCGCTGAGCCTGCACTTGCGGCGCACCGGCGTGACCGAGACCCTGAAGATCGTCGCGTCGTGCGAGGCGGCCGGGCTGCCCGCGATCGTCGGCACCGATCTCGAAGCCGGCATCGGCGCGCTGGCTCGCCTGCACGTGCGCGCGTCGATCCCGTCCTTGGCGGCGTGGCCGAGCGAGATCCAGTTCTTCGAACGGCTCGCCGGCGACGTGCTCGCCGAACCGTTGGCCGTGGTCGACGGCGCGATCGCCGTCCCCGACCGGCCCGGCTTCGGCGCGTCGATCGACGCGACGAAGCTCGAGCGTTACCGGGCCAACGGCTGACGTGGACGCGCGGCGCGTAGCGCTGGTAACCGGGGGCGCCCGCAACATCGGCTTGCAGATCGTGCGCCGGCTGGCGAGCGACGGTCTGGCCGTGATCGCCGTCGATCGCGACGCCGAGGCCTGCGCGCAGGCGGCTGCCGGCACGCCGCCCGGCGGCGACGTTCGTTTCCTTACCGGCGACGTCGGCACCGATGCCGGCGCGCGGCTCGGCGTCGCCGCCGCGCTCGCAGCATTTGGCCGGCTCGACGTACTGTGCAACAACGCCGGCGTCGTGCCGTTCGAAGCGATCGAAACGCACGCGCTGGAGACGTGGCGCGAGACGTTTCGCATCAACGTCGAGGGCACGCTGCTGTGCACGCAACTGGCGCTGCCGCACATGCGCCGCCAAGGCGGCGGCGCGATCGTCAACATGGGCTCGATCAGCGGCATCGCGCCCTATGCGGGCGGCGCGGCCTACGCCGCATCGAAGGCGGCGATCGCGATGATCACGCGCGTGACCGCGCTCGAGGCCGGGGCGTACGGCGTGCGCGCGAACTGCATCTGCGCCGGCTCGATCCCGGCGGATGCGGACGCCGCCGGCGGCCTGCTGCCGGAGCACATCCCGATCGGACGCTTCGGCCGGCCCGACGACGTGGCCGGCCTCGTCGCGTATCTCGTCTCCGATGCGGCCGGCTACGTCACCGGCAGCGTGATCGTCATCGACGGCGGCGCGACCGCGGGGCGCGTGCGGCCGCCGCGACCAGGGCCGAATGCCTGAACACGGAAAGCGAGGGGTGCGATGAAGCGCGATATCGAGGCGTACAAAGAGTACATCCGCTCCATGGTCGGCGAGACCTACTGGGCGCAGCCGCCGGCACTCTATCTCTTTCAGCGCGAATACATGTCGCGCGAAGGCGCGCTGCTGTTCGCGCTCGAGCACTGCCAGTTCACCGACCGCTTTCCGCGCTGGTTCGGCAACATCGTCGCGAACTGCCCGTTCATCGAAGCGCGCGCATACATGATCGAGAACATGTTCGTGGAGGAAGTCCGGGACCCGACGATCGAGGTCGGTCACAACGAGAGCATGTGGGTGTTTGCGAAAGCGCTCGGTGCGAGCGAGCAGCAGATTCGCGAGTACGTTCCACTGATCGTGACCACGATGGCGTTGCACTATTTCGACAACGTCTCGCGCACGACGACGTGGCTCGAGGCGTTCGCCGCGATCGGCGTGTTCGAGATGCTCACCAACGCGCCGCTCGCGGCACGCTACGGCCAGATCCCGGGGAACTCGTCCAAACCGTGGGCCAAGCTGGGCCTCGAGAAGACCGCGATGTCGCACTGGTCGGCGGCGGAGCACGCCGATCACGGTGACGGCGACGACGGTCCCGGACACGGCGAGGCGGCACTCGATCTGTTGGCTCGTTACGCGCACACCGCCGAGGAACAGGAACGTGCGGCGGCGGCACTGCGCGAAGCGATCCTGGTGCACAAGTACCAGTACGACCAGATCGGGCTGAAAGCGATCGAGCTGACGAAGCGCTCCGTGGCGCCGTGACGCACGTCATTCCGCCGCAGACGCGCTCGCTGCTGGTGCTCGAGATGGCAGCCGAGATGACGCTCGCGTCACGGGCGCCGTCGCCGGTGCGCCAAGCCACGGCCGTCGTCGACCTTGGCGGCGGCCACGAGATCGCGCTGTTCGGCTCGAGCACGATCGTCGGGATTCGCGCCGTCGCGGAGCGCAAGGTGTCGCTGGCGATCGTCAACCCGTCGGCGACGCTGACCCTCGCGTACCGCGGAACGGGTCCGTTTGAAGCGGCGCTGCCGCTGCGCACGATCGCCGTGATCCCCTCGGCCGACCAGTACGTGTTCGCCGTCAACCCGCGCACGGGTTTGCGGAGTTTCGAGGAGATCGCCGCCAAACGGCCGGCGCTACGCATCGGCGTGCGCGGAGACCGCGCGCATTCGCTGCACTTCATGCTCGACGACATCATGCGCGCGAGCGGGTTCAGCCGCGAGGACATCGCGGCGTGGGGCGGTGAGTTTCACTACGAAGGCAGCGCGCCCGACCCGGCGGCGCCGAAGTTTCGCGCGTTCGCCGACGGCTCGCTCGACGCGCTCTTCGAAGAGGGCGCCGATTCGTGGATCGGCGCGGCGCTCGACGCGGGGATGACGATCCTCCCGCTCGCCGAGCCCACCGTGGTGCAACTCGAAACGCGCGGTTACCGGCGCGCAACGATCTCGCGAGCACGGTATCCGAAGCTCGCACACGACGTGCTGACCTGCGACTTCAGCGGCTGGCCGCTGTTCGTGCACGCCGAGCTGCCCGATGCCGACGTCACGCAAATCTGCACGGCGCTGGCCGCCTGCGCCGAGCGCATTCCCTGGCAAGAGGACGGCCCGCTGACGCTCGCGCGCATGTGCCGCAACGCCGCGGACGCGCCGTACGACGTGCCGCTCCATCCCGCCGCCGAGCGCGCCTGGCGTGAGCGCGGCTTTCTCTAGGCCGGCTTGCGCGTCAGTTGGATCTTGAGAACTTCGCGGATGTAGACTTCAATGAACTGCGGTAGGTAGACGCTCTCCGATTTCTTGAACCGGTCGATCAGTTCTTGATTGGGCTCGCCGGTCAAGTGGACCAGACGCCATTCGTTCATCGGATGCGTTTCCGCGCCGGTTGCGACGTGCTCGACGTGAAACAGCGGCTGGTTCGTTCCCGCCACCAGCGTCTCGCCGTCGGGACCCGGCAACTGCGCCGCGCCGATGAAGGTAACCTTGCCGAAATCGGGGTTGATGCGCACCTGTTCGAGAACGAGCCCGTAGCCCGGGGAGAGCCGACCCCGCTGCATCGATTTGCGGTAGAACGATTCGTGCCCGCCGCCCAACTCGCGCCGGGCCCACGTTGCGGCGCTGCCCTCTTGCACGACCGACGAGATGTAGATGTCGGGCCGATAGGCTTTGCGGACTTCCATGTCCCACAACTGCGTGCGCGTGAACTGCAGCGGCTCGCTCAGATGATAGTACTCGGCCAGCACGGCGTTGACGTCGACCGGCGGCCGCTCGACGCACGTGTTGTGCGGGTCGGCCCAGGCCTGCGCGAAGACGTTTTCATGATCCAAATCGACGGTCGCGGTCATCGCCGAGCTTTCCACGCCGCCGGGTCGAGGACCCGTGGTCGTTTCTGCGAACCTGCCTCGGCACGGAGGTAGCCCATGCACCCACGTTCGACCGTTTCACGGGCCGCGTTACTGGGAGGCACCGCGGCGGCACTGGCGGTGAGCTCGCTGCCCCCGCGCACATCCGCCGCCGATCTGATCCCGCTGCGCGTCGGGGTTCCGCCGACCGATGCGACCGGCGAAGGTTTCTACGGCGTGGACAAAGGCTTCTACACCGATGCCGGGCTCGACGTGCACCTTCAGCCGATGTTCAACGGCGAAGCGATGAACGCGGCCCTCAGCGCCGGTTCGCTCGACGTCATTACCGGAACCGTCGTGCCGGTCGCGCAAGCGTACACACACGGGATCGACGAGCGCGTCATCGCACCCGGACTGATCTACGACCGCGGACAAGGCCAGTCGGTGGTGGTCGTCGTGGCGGCGAACTCGGCGTTCACGAAGGCGGCCGACCTCAACGGCAAGACCGTCGCCGTCAACGGTCTCGGCGACCTCACGCACCTCGCGCTGCTCGCGTGGCTCGGCACCAACGGCGCCGACCTGAAGTCGGTGAAGCTGCTCGAAGTTCCGTTTCCGGCGGTCGGCCCGGCGCTCGATCAAGGCCGCATCGATGCGGCCTTGCTGGTCGAACCGTTCACGACCGCGCTCAAAGGCAAGGTGCGGGTCATCGGCGACACGATGACCGTGATCGGCCCGCGTTTCATCGGAACGGTGTGGGTCAGCAAGCTCGCCTGGCTGAACCAAAATCGCGAAGCCGGGCGGCGCTTCGCTGCGGCAACGCTCAAGATCGCCGCGTGGGCCAACGCGCACAACGACGATACCGCGACGATTCTCGCCAAGTACACGAACCTGAGCGTCGCAACGATCGCCTCGCTGACGCGCGCCGTCTACGACACCGCCCCGGCCAACGGGGCCCTGCTGCAGCCGATCTTGGACGCGCAGACGAAATACTTCGGCATCCCGAAGGTGTCCGGAGCGAGTTTGGTCTGGTCGGGCTGAATTTTATCGAGGGGCAGCTCCGATTTGTGGGGGGCGGCGTAGCCGTTCGGCGACGGTTGCGATCAGGCGGCTCGCGATGCTGAGTCCGGCCGGCGGCAATTTGGGCAACGCATCGACGTCGAAGAAGCGCGCTTCCTCGATCTCGATACCGTCGGGAACGACATCGCCGCCGGCGTAAGCGGCGGTGAACGCGATCATCAGCGAGTGCGGAAACGGCCACGACTGGCTGCCGAAGTAGCGGATATCGGCGATCTCGACGCCGACCTCCTCGCGCACCTCGCGCACGATCGTCTCCTCGAGCGTCTCGCCGGCTTCGACGAAGCCGGCCAGTGCCGAGAACATCCCGGTCGTGCTGCGGCGATTGCGCGCCAGCAAGACTTCGCGGCCCCGATGGATCAGCACCATGATCGCCGGCGAGATGCGCGGGTAGGCGCGCAGGTCGCAGGCCGTGCAGACGCGCGCGAATTCGCCTTCGTCGCGCTGGGTCGGGCGGCCGCATGCGCCGCAGAAACGGTGCTCGCGATCCCACGTCAGCAGCTGCGCGGCGCGGCTCGCTGCCACGAACATCTCCGGCCCAAGCTCGGCGTGGACCGCACGCAAACCGATGCGCCGCAGTCCCGGCGGCAACTCCCCGTCGGGAAGCGCGAGCGCATAGCAGGCCGTGCCGCCGTTCAGGCTGCCGGTGCGGATCGCGCGTTCGAGCGTCGCGTCCGGGCCCAGAGCCGCGAACGCCGGCAAGCCGTCCTCGGCAAGCACCAAATCGTTGCCCGCAAACGCGAAGACCATCGGCTCGCCGCTCACTTTTTCTTCGCGCTCTTCTTCAGCTGGGCGATCAGCTCGAGCCGGCTCGGCTGACGCTTGACCTTCGCGGCCAGACTCGCCGGCTTCACCAGCGGTTCCGGCAGCCCGAGATGCGGATGTTTGGCAGCCAGCGTCCGCATGTAGTCGTTTTTCGTCTGCACGTTTTCGAGCAGCGACTCCTCGGAGTCGACGAGCACCGAGAGCCGCGCCGCTGGATTGTCGAGCAAGCCGAAGCGTTCCGCGAAGTCGCGCGTCTTGCGCGCCGTCTGCAGCGCGCGCGCCGTTTGAATGCCGGCAGACTGATAGGTCGTCCACTCGAGAATGGTGCGCAAATTGGCGATCGCGGCCGCCACCGCAGCTTCGTCGTCCTCGGCTGCCGGAACCGCTTGCAGCCGTTGCTGGATCTGCTCGATGCACGCCAGAACGATCGCCAGATCGCCGGCACCGCCGGGCCACTGCGCCCACCGCTTGCCGGTTGTGGCGACGCTCTTGCGCAGGCCGTTGGCGAACGCCAGCGCCCGGGCGGCGGCGTCACTCATGCCTAGACCGGTGCTTCGGCCATATCGAAGGCTTTGGCGGAGAACGGTTTGAGCCGCGTCAGCTCCGGCAGCGTGACCGCTTCGGCAACCAGCGCCGCGTCCTGATAGATCGTGCGCGCGAGCGCCAGATCTTGCAGCGCCGTTCCGACCGATTTGAAGATCGAGACGTCGCCGCCGGGCATACGGACGATGCCGTCGCGCCGTACGTGAGACAATGCTTGTATGCGGGCGGGGTCGAGCAGTCCGGCGGCGATCGTCTCCGCGATGTCCGCCGATTCCAGCTGCACCATCTGCGGGTCGTCGACGACGACGACCGACGCCCGCGCCAGCGAGGTGTTGTCGAGCTCGCGCAAATCGAGCCGCGTCGATCCGATCGACAACACGACGGCGCCGGGCTCGAGATCGTTGCCGTCGATGACCGGAACCTTGGCTTTGGTCGCGAGCACGACGACGGACTGCCCACGCAACGCATCGGCCGCGCTTGCGACCGCCGTAACGGTGATGCCGAGCTCGCGCGACATCAGCTCGGCGAACCGGGTCCGGCGTTGCGCGTTCGGGCTGAACACCTTCACCTCGGCGAGCGGCCACACACCGGCCAGCATGCGCAGGTGCCCGACCGCTTCGAAGCCGGTGCCGATGAGTCCCAAGCGCTGCGGCGGCGCGTCGACCATCGCCATGCCGGCCAGCGCCGTCACCGCCGCCGTGCGCACGCGCGTGAGCTCGTCGGCGTCGAACAGCGCCAGCAGCCCGCCGGTGTGCACGTCGTAGAGCAGCACCAAATAACGGTTGCCCGAGCCTTCGACGAGCGTCATCACCTTGAGGCCCATCACGTCGTCCAGCACGGCCGGCATCACCCGGATGAAGCCTTTGCCGGTCGGCGTGTCGATGCGCGGCGGCAACCGCGTCTTCCCGGCAGCCTCGGCGTCGAAGCCGGCCGCCATCGCGCGAATCGCGACGTCGGCCGACAGGCTCTTCTCTAAGAACGCTCCATCGTAGAAGCGGGTCACGCCGTCCGACCTGCGACGACGAGCTCGGTGCTCGACTCGAGCGGGAAGCGTCCGGCGAAGAAGGCGTCGTCACCCTCCGGCAGCTTGAAGCCCGAACGCGCGAGGCCGGTCCGCAGCGCGGCCATCTGATTGGGCAGCAACCGCATCTGCGGCATGCGCAACAGCCCGCCGCTGTAGCCGTGCAGCCAGCTCAAATACTTCCAGCCGACGCGATGGATCAAGTTGGCGCCGGCAAACGTCGCGTGGAACGCGCCCTTGGCCTCGCGCGCCGGCTGGCAGCTCCAGTAGAGCTCCATCCCTTCATCCCATTTGCCTTCGTGCAGCAACTTGAAATAACGCGGCACGCGATCGCCGAACGAATCGTAGGCGCTGGTGCCCATCCACTGCATGCCGTACCAGTCGATCAAGCCCGGCGAGTACTGTTCGAGCGGCACCTCGATGATGACGTCGTTCTTGCAGCGCCGCAAGAGATCGGCGATGCCGGTCGTCGAGGCCGGCGGATTAGCTTCGTACTTGACCGCGGCGGCGGTGGGGAACTTCGCCATTGCCGCGATCGCTTCGGGCGGGAACTTGCTCGGATGGAGCGAGCCGAAGCCCCACGTCGGAACCGCGAACAGGATCAGCGCGAGGTCGGTGCGCTCCGCGATCGATTGGGTGAAGTCGACGATGTCGGCGGCGGTCTTCGGCCGGAACGACGGCGGATATGAGACCAGCGCGGCTTCGAAGCCGAGCCCTTCGGCCGTCTTCGCGACGGCGACCATCTGCTCGGGCGTATCGCAGCTGAGGTGCGTGACGAGGTTGAAGCCCTTGGGCGCGGCGCCGGCGGCGATTTCCATGAAGGCCAAATACTCGTCGTAGGTCGTGCCGCTCTCGGCCGCGACGAGCGTGCCCCAGTAGCCCATCTCGGCGCAAAGCCGGATGTCGTGCTCGATTGCCCTCGCGTTCAGTCCGTCGAACGACGTCGAGAAGGACGGCAACGTCACGTTGCACATCCCGTGCCAGGTTGCGCGCGAACGCTCTTTGACTTCGTTGCGCTTGTACGGTAGAGCCATCAGAGCTTCTCCTCTTCGCTAGTCGCGTCGACGACGCGTCCCCGGGTATGTTCGATGTGCAATCGGATGAGGCGTTGGGCTGCGGCGGCGTCGCGCGCGGCGACGGCCGCGACGATGTCGCGGTGCTCGCGCCCGGCTTCGCTCTCGCGGTTCACGGTTTCCCCCGACAGGCGCAGGTAGCGCTCGACCTGCGAGCTCAGCGAAACGACCAGTTCGAGCGCCATCGGTGAGCCGGCGGATTCGAGCAGCTCGTTGTGAAAACGCGCGTTGGCCGCGACCCACGCCGCGTGGTCGGTGATCGCATCCATCCGGTCGCAGGCCTGTTTCAATTGCGCGATGTGCTCGTCGCTGATGCGCGCGACGACCTTCTCGATCAGGTACGCCTCGAGCAGCGCGCGGATCTCGAACGTCTCTTGAATGCGCTCGGGGCTCACCGCCGCCACCACCGCGCGCCGGTGCGGCATCGCGGTGATCCAGCCTTCGGCCTCGAGCAGCCGCAGCGCTTCGCGCACCGGCACGCGCGACGTGCCGAATTGTTCGGCCAGCGCGACTTGGTTGAGCTCGGTGCCGTCGGAAATCTGGCCGCTCTGGATCGCGCTGCGTAGTGAATCGGCGACGTAGCCGGCGGCGGTTTGGCGCGAATTAGCGGTCTGCATGCGATTCGTCTTCGAGCTCGCCTTCGAGCGAGTTGATCTCGACGCCCATCGCCGCGCGCCAGGCCGCCCACCACTGACGCAGGCGGTTGTCGTCGCCGCGCGTTCCGGTCGTCGCATCCGCGCCGCGTGCGATCACGCTGTAGCGCACGCCTTTGGCCGCAACGCCTTCCTGTTGGCCGACGAAGATCGGCCCGTCCTCGAGTTCGACCGGGTTGAGAAACCAGGTCGCGTGGCCGAGTTCGCGCACGACCTTCACGTCTTCCGAATCGTCGACGAGGCCGAGCACGCGACTCTCCATGCGGACCGCTTTGGGTCCCAGCGCACGCTGGGAATCGATCGAGATCACGTTCGAACGCAGCGTGATCGTCGCGTCCGGGAAGAGCGTCACGATGTAGCCGTCGCCCGTGGTGACGCCCGGGAGCGTGTATTCTTGCAAACGTTCCCAGAGCTGCGGATCGATTCCGGCGGGATCCATCCCGAGCCGTTGCACGGCGTGCCCGTTGGCGTGCAGGTAATACGGCCCGGGCGGGCTGGCTTTGCGGAAGAACGGATGCACGAACGGCACGTGATAACCGTCGCGCGCATTTTCAGCGAAGACTTTCCAGTTGATCGGCAGGTCGTAGCCGTAATACTTCACCAGCTCGAAGCGGCCGTGCGCGAGCGGCGTCGAGAGCGTTTCGACGATTTTCGGACCGAGATAGTCGCGCAGCGACGGCGCAGCCTCGTCGAAGCAGACGAACACCAACCCCAGCTCGACCTCGCAGCGCACGCCGACCAGCGGGTTCTCTTCCTTGACGAAGCCGCTGCCGTCGTAGGCTTCCTCGCCCGGAATCCCGATCAGCCGGCCGGCCAGATCGTAGACCCAGTTGTGGTAGGGACAGCGCAACGCCGCGGCGTGGCCGCAGGCGTCGAGCAGCACACGCGAGCCACGGTGACGGCACGTGTTGTAGAACGCGCGCAGCGTGCCGTCCGCACCGCGCACGAAGATCAGCGGCTGCTCCAAGAGCGTCGCCGTGAAGTAGTCGCCCGGCGCGGCCGCCTCGCTCTCGTGACCCGCGAACAGCCACGTCTTCATGAAGATGCGTTCCGTTTCGAGCTCGAACGTGCGCGGATCGGTGTAGAGGCGGTTGTCGACCCAGCGGGCCGGGTCGATTTTCGGCGCCCACGCGGGCAATCTCGTTGCTGTAAGGTTCATCGCATCAAAAGGCCCCCGTTGACCGCGATCGTTTGTCCGGTGATGTACGAGCTCTCGTCGTTGATGAGGAAGCGCACGATCCCGACGACGTCGGCCGGCGTGCCGACGCGCCCGAGCGGAATGCGCGGCCCGATGAAGGCGGCCCGTTCCGGCGTGAGCATCGGCGTGTCGATCGGTCCCGGCGCCACGCTGTTGGCGCGGATGCCGTACGGCGCGCCTTCGAGCGCGACGGATTTCATCAACGCCTCGACGCCCGCTTTAGCCGCGGCGTAGTTCGCGCCGTTGCGGTAGCCGCTCGACGCGTAGCCGGAGGAAAATGCGACGATGCTGCCGCCGTGCGCCGCCATCATCGCGGGCAACACCGCCCGTGTGGCGACGAACGTTCCGGTGAGCGACGCGTCGATGACGCTGCGCCACGCCGCCAGCGGCATCTCGGCCACCGGGTACTCGTCGACCGTCCCCGCGGCGCACACGAGCGCATCGATACCGCCGTAGCGTTCCGCGATGCGCGTCACGCCGGCGCCGACCGCCGACTCATCGGCAACGTCGAGCAGCAGCGACTCGGCCGCGCCGTTCGCACCGACGCGGTCGAACGCGACGACCGTGCGACCGGCCGCCGCCAGATCGGCGACGATCGCCGTCCCCAAGCCGCCGGCAGCTCCCGTCACGATTATGGCTCCCAAAAAATTTGTTCCCGAGCGAGCGGGTCGATCATAGGCAGTAAGTGTATACATTACGCGTCCGGCGGACCGTTCCCGCCAAGCTCGAGGAAGCTGCGTTTGAACGTCACCCATTTGCGCCACGTCGCGCTCGTCGCGCCCGAATTCGAACGATCGATTGCGTTCTTCTCCGAGGCGTGGGGGCTGGAGTGCGTCGCTCGGGAAACCGGACGGGCGTTCTTTCGGACCGCGCGCGCCGAACCGTATCAACTCGAACTGCTCGCCGGCGAGCAGCGCGCCATCGACCATATTGCGCTCGGACTCCCGGCGAGGGCCGACGTCGACGACGCCGCACGCGCGTTGACCGCAGCCGGCGTGGAACTGGTGACGCCGCCGCGTGCGCTGGCCGGTCCGGGCGGCGGCTACGGCCTGCGCTTGCGCGATCCGGACGGACGCAGCATCGAGCTCTCGGCCGAGGTTGCGCTGCCGGCGGCGCAGGCCGCGTTCACCACCCCGGCGTTCCTCTCGCACGTCGTGCTCAACACGCCGCAGCTCGACCGCATGACGGAGTTCTTCACGGGGGTGCTGGGCTTCCGCGTCTCGGATTGGAGCGAACACGTGATGTCGTTCCTGCGCTGCAACCGCGAGCATCATTCGGTCGCCTTCAACGATGCACCGCAGGCCTCGTACAACCACACCTCGTGGGAACTCGCGTCGATCGACGAGCTGTTTCGCGCTCAGGGCCGAGTTCGCGCGCACGGCACGCCGCTGGGTTGGGGAACGGGACGCCACGCGCCGGGCAAACAAGTCTTCAACTACTTCGTCGAACCGTCGGGTTATGTCGTCGAGTACATCGCCGACGGCGAGACGATCGACGACGAAGCGGCTTGGCAGCCGCACGTCCACGGCCGCACGCCGGAGACGATGGACCTCTGGAATACCGCCGGACCGCCGAGCCCCGAAATCCGCGCCGCCATGCAGGGATAACCACACGTGCTGACCTTTACCGACGAACGCAACCAGCGCATCGAGCTCGAGCCCGAGATCTTCGTGATCGCCGGCTACACCGGCCGCGACCGCGCGATGGTGCAGAAACACATCGACGAGCTGGCGCACGAGGGGATCGCGCCGCCGCCGGAAGTGCCGATGTGGTACGAGATGCCGGTATCGATCCTCAGCCACGCCGCCGAGATCGAGGTGCCGACGGCGCAGACGTGCGGCGAGGTCGAACCGGCCCTGATCGGCATCGGCGACGATCTGTATCTCGGCATCGGCAGCGATCACACCGCGCGCGACGTCGAACGCGAAGACATCGCCAAGAGCAAGCGCGTTTGTCCCAAGCCGCTCGGCCGCACGATCGTGCGCATCGGCACGCCGGACGCCGCGTTCGATGCGATTCGCTTGGAGAGCGCGATCGACGGCGAGCCCTACCAAGCGGGGTCGTTCGCGCAAATCACGCCATTGGGCACGCTGCTGGCCGAGTTCCGGCGCCGCAAATCGCCGCAGAGCTTCGTCCTCTTTTGCGGGACCGTGCCGTTGCTGACCCACGGCTTTCGTTTCGGCCGCACGTTCGCGGCGCGCATCCGCGGCGGTCCGCTGACCGCCGCGTTAACACTCGAATACGCGGTCACCGGCGTCCGGCCGCACTAACAGGAGCACCATGGCCAAACCCGAGCACGAGTTCTTCCCCGTCACCAACGTCGGCTGGACCAAGGTCGCCGGCGCCGACGTCGGCATGACGGAGCGCATCCTGGCGAAAGATCCCAACGCCAACGTCGCGACCCGGATCCTGCGCTTTCCGCCCGGTTGCGACACTTCGCCCAACGGCGTGCAGATCCACGACTTCTGGGAGGAAGTCTACATCCTGGAAGGCTCGTTCACCGATCTCGAACTGAAGCAGACGTTCCGCGCGGGTGAATACGCCTGCCGTCCGCCGGGAATGCGGCACGGACCGTGGCGCAGCGACGAAGGCTGCCTCACCTTCGAAGTCCGCTACTACAGCAAATGATGCGCAGCGTCGCCGTTTGGGTTCTGATCGCGTGCGCGCTGTTCGTCAGCGGGCCGGTCCGGGCGCAGACGCCGCCGCTGATCCCGCTCGAGGTCGGGCTCGGCGACGTCTCGCTGACCAAGCTGATCTTCTTGGTCGCCTACGACGCGGGCGTGTACACGAAAGACGGGCTCGACGTCCACCAGTATATCACGCCGCGCGCAGCCGAGGTCGTGCGGCGCAGCGGCGTGATCGTTCCGCCGCAGTTCATCCGCACGTCGACCGGCAACGACGTGCCGATCACGATCGAAGGCGGCAGCCCGCGCCTGGTCGAGATGACGACCAGCGCC
>JBEKXE010000001.1:0-129248 GCA_049512335.1 Candidatus Lustribacter sp. | reverse complement strand
GTCGAGCATCAGGAGCGCCGTCGTCTTCGCGTCCAGCGCCGCCGGCTTCAGCTGCGGCGGCGCGGGGAGCGCGGTGATGGTGCTCCAGTCGTCGATGATGTCGGCGCGGGCGATACCGGACTGAGAGAACAGTGCTGCAACGAGGGCGGCCGCGACCGCACAGGTGCGCAGGAAAGAGACGCCGTTCGTGATACGCATGCCCGGACGTTTGGTAATTCCAGCCGGTCCTCCCCCACATTCGTGAACAGGAGATTCTGACGACGACTTATCGACCGTAGCCGGTTCATGGGCGGCTCGGCCGCAGCCATTGCGGCTGGTGCAACCGTCCCCGCCGACGCGCAGGAGTTCGGAAAGCCCCATCCGCCCATCGTTCCGGAAGACGATCCGGCGCTGATCATCCGGCAGCCGACGCTCGACCGCCCCAATGCGAAAATCAGCTCGTATCTCGCGATGCCCAAGAGCATCACCGCGACGACGCCCGGCATCGTACTGTCGGCCCACATCTGGGGCATCGACTCTCAAGTCGACCGAACGACGCCAGCTACAACCCGGCGGCCGCGACCGACGCCTGGTCGAAAATGACCGCCTGGTACGGGAAGTATCTGACTACCACCTAACGCGAAGAAGACGGCGATGGCGACGACGATCGTTCACGCCGCGGACGTGCATTTAGAAACGGTCTTCGCCGACGTGCGCGGCGGCGGGGCCCGGCGCGCCGCCCTCGCCGACGCCTTCGCACGCATCGTCGACCTCGCGCTCGAGCGCGGCGCAGACGTGCTCACGATCGGCGGCGACCTCTACGAAAGCGAACGCGCGGGCCCGGCGACCGCGCGTTTTCTGTTCGCGCAGTTCGCACGCTTCGGCAAGCCGGTGTTCGTCGCGCCCGGCAACCACGACCCGTTCGCCGCGCGCTCGATCTACGCGCGCGACGATCTGCCGGCCAACGTGCGAGTGTTCGCGGACGCGTCGTGGAACGCGGTCCCGCTCGCACCCGACCTCACGCTCTACGGCTTCGGTCACACGCCCGCCGAACCCGGACGCCCGTTCGCCGGCATCACGTTCGATCGCAGCGGCGTGCGTTTGGCGCTCGTGCACGGCAGCGACGAGGAACGTTGTCCGCCGGGCAAACGCGCGACCGCACCGTTCACGGCCGCCGAGATCCGCGCGGCCGGCGCCACGCTGGCGCTGACCGGCCACTATCACGGCGGCACGGTATACGCCGACGCGGCCGGGCCCGTGTTCGCATACCCGGGCGCGCCCGAACCGGTAAAGTTCGGCGAACGCGGCGAGCACGGCGCGCTGGTGGTGACCGTGCGCGACGACGCGTCGATCGGCGTCGAGGCCGTGCCGATCGCGCGCACGCGCCTGCTGGAGGTGACGATCCCGGTCGGCGATGCCGGCGACGAGGCGGCGGTGATCGCGGCGTGCGAGCGCGCGCTGGACGGACTCGGCAAGAACGACTTCGTGCGCGCGACGCTGCGCGGCACCGTGCAGCCCGGAACGCGCGTCGATCGCGCACTGCTGACCGAACGCGCCGGCGCGCATCTCGGCGCGCTCGATCTCGTCGACCGCAGCACGATCGCCGATTACGCCGCGATCGCGCACGAGTCCAACGTGCGCGGCCGCGCGGTGGCGGAACTGCTGGCCGCCGCCGACGGCGGCGACGACGACGCGCGGCGGGCACTGGCGCTGGTCGTGGCGGCCTTCGACGGCGCCGAGATCGCACCGTGAAGCTGCGCCGCTTGACGATCGCGGGCTTCGGCCGCTTGGCCGGCCGCACGTTTGCGTTCAGCGACGGTCTCAACGTCGTCTACGGCCCCAACGAAGCCGGCAAATCGACGGTGGCGGCGGCCATCGTCGCATCGCTCTACGGCAGCGGGCGGCGCAAGGAAGCCTGGCGCCCGTGGGACGGCGGTACGTACGCGACGACGCTGTTCTACGAATTGTCCGACGGGCGCGCGTTCGAGGTCCAGCGCGATTACGCGCGCGACGCGAAGGGCGTGCACGTCTACGATCGCGACGGAAACGATATCGCGGGCGACGTCGCGCTCGGCCGCACGATTTCGCCCGGCGACGTGCACTTGCGCATCCCCTACGATGCGTTCATCAACGCCTCGTGCGTGCTGCAGCAGAGCGTCGGCATCGATGCCGAGCGCAACGCGCCGATCGCGACGGCGCTCGCGCGCGCGCTCGACGGCGGTCCCAAGGAAGATGCGGCGCTGGGCGCCGTGCGGCGCCTGGAAGACGCACGCAAGACGCACGTCGGAACGCCGCGCTCGACCGTCAACAACCCGCTGAAGTCGCTGCGCGACGCGCTGGCCCGCCGTACCGCCGAGGCCGCGAGCGCCCGCGACCGGCGCGACGCGCTGGCGCAGCTGCGCGAACGGCGCGCGGCCATGCTGGCCGAACGCGAGCGCTTGACCGAACGGCGCGCCGGCGCCGAGCTGGAGCTCAAGAGCTTGCAGGCGGCCGAACTGCGCTCGCGCCTCGAGGGCTTGCGCATCTATCGCGACGATCTCGCCGCGCTGCAAGCGGAACGCGCGCGCTACGATGACGTCGCCGACTTTCCGGCCGAGCGCATCGGCGAGCTCGACGCCGCGTTCTACGCGTGGCGCACCGCCGAGAGTGCCGCCTCGACCGCCGAAAGCGACGCGCAGGTGGGGCAGCTCACGGTCGTCGAGCGCAGCGAACTGGCGGCGCGCCGCGCCGACGCGGGCACGATCGACGAGCTGGAATTCCAAGCCCTGCGCGGCGCGGCCGAACAAGCGACGGCGGCGCGTATCGCGGCCGCCGCGGCGGCCAACGAAGCAGCCGCGGCCCGGCGCGAAGGGAGCGGGGGCCGCACGCTGGCCGGGATCGCGCTGGCGGTCGGCGCCGTTTTCGGCGTGCTGGCGCTGGCGATGGCGATCGCGCACTGGTGGTCGTTCACCGAAGTCTTCGCAGCCGTAGCAGCGGTTGCGTTCGCCGTCGTCGCGTGGCGCAGCCGCGAACGGATACGCAACGCCCGGGCGGCCGCGCAGAAGCAACGCGTCGCCGACGAATCGCTCAGCGCCGAACGCAACGCCAGCGCGACGGTCGCCGCGGTGCTCGACCGGCTGGGCGTCACGAGCATCGAGGATCTCACGCACCGGCGCGAACGTTTGGCGGAATTGCAACGCATGCTGGCCAACGCCGAGCGCGGCAACGCCCGCGCCGGCGAACTGCGCGACGAAGAACGGCGCGCCGCCGCCGTGTTCGACCGGCTCGCCGACGTGCTGCTGCCCGACGTGATCGGCACGCGCGAGGAACGGCGCACGATCGCCGACGACCGCGCGCAGCGGCGGCGCAAACGTGACGGCGTCGACAACGGCATGGCGATGCTGGCGCTGCAGCGCAGCGAGATCCTGCGCGACGACGACGAGTTCGCGCTGGTGAGCGAACGCGACGCGCTGGCCGCGGCGGGAATCGTGCCGGCCGAGTCGTACGGCCGCGCGCTGCGGGACGAAGCCAACGCCAAGATCGCGGAGCTCGAGCGCGCGATGCGCGATGCCGAGCTGACCAGCGCCACCCTGACCGTCGAGCTGAAGCTCGGCGAGAACGCGATCCCGGAGCTGGCGCCGATCGAAGAGGACGCCGAGCGCCTGCGGGCCGAGATCGCTCAGCTGGAAACGTTCGAACGCGCGCTCGCGCTCGCCGCCGCTACCGTTTCACGTCTGACGCACGAAGCCCATCAAGCGTTCGCGCGCCGGCTGGAAACGTACGCCGCCGAAGCGCTGCACAAGGTCACGGGCGGGCGGTACAGCGAGATCCGCGTCGACCCCGCGTCGTTCATCGTCAAGGCGCGCGTGCCGGAGACCGGCCAAATCGTCGACTTGGAATCGCTCTCGGCCGGTACGCGCGACCAGGTCTACCTGATCATCCGCATCGCGATGGCGCGCATGTTCGCCGAGGGCCTCGAGCTGCCGCCGCTGCTGCTCGACGACCCGTTCGCCTACTGGGACGACGTGCGCATCGAGCGCTGCATCCCGATCATCGCGCACAACGCCTTCGACGCGCAGACGATCCTCTTCACCGCCAGTCCCGAACTCGCGGCCGTCGCCGAACGCATCGGCGCCACCCGCATCGATCTCGTCTCAACCGTCCCGGCGTAGCTCAGCTCCGTTGGATCTGCGCCAAGCGCGGGACGAGGCGCACGGCGTTGTCGCGTTCGACCATGGCGGCGAGTTGCGGCGAGGGTTTGTAGGCCTCGAAGTCCTCGACGGCGTGGACGATCATCGTGTCGGTCGGCGGCGCGCCGGCCAGCGGGTAGTCGCTGCCGAGCAGCAGCTGCGTCGGCGGAATGACGTCCAACAGCGCCGTGAGGGTCGTCTGCGCATTCGTGCCGGCCGTGTCGTAATACAGCTTTTTCAATTCGCCCGGAATGCCGCCGGGAACCGCGGCCCGAACCGCCGGCACGCCCATCAGCCCGGCCAGGCGGCCGTAGACGGCGAACAGCGCGCCGCCGCCGTGCGAGAAGATGAACCGGATGTCGGGAAAGCGCGTCGTCGTGCCGCTGCTGATGAGGCTGACGATCGTGCGTGCGGTGTCGAACGGAAACTCGATGATCGGTGCGATCACGTTCGGCACCATGTGCTCGGTGCAGCACGGCGCGAAGGTCGGGTGCACGTACACCAGCGCCTTGCGCCGGTTCAGCTCTTCCATCACCGGCGTGAAGGCCGGATCGCCCAGCCACTTGCCGCTGAAGTTCGACAACAGGTTGATGCCGTCCGCATGGAGCGTGCCGTAGGCGTAGTCGATCTCGGCCAGCGAGCCGTCCGTGTCGGGCAGCGGGATCGGCGCGAAGAATCCGAAGCGCGTGGGATGATCGCGCACGGTTTGCGCGGCGGCTTCGTTCCACTGCCGCGCGAGCCGCCGGCCGAGCGGAACGTCGCCGTACCAGACGCCCGGCGTGCTGATCGAAGCGATGGCGAAATCAACGCCGGCGCGGTCGCAGGCGTCGATCGCCGCCGCGGGCGTCCACTGCGACTCGGCCGAGTTGCCGTGCTCTTCGCCGAAGCGCGTGGCCTCGTCGCGCATGTATTGTTGCGGCAAGAAGTGATGGTGCATGTCGATGCGCCGCAACGGCCCGGCGGCAGCCGCCGGCAGTCGCGCGCCGCCGGGTGCGGCGATCGCCGCGCCGGCCGCAGCGAGCCCGGCCAGTCCGGTCACGAAGGTTCGCCGATCGGTCATGGTCCTCACAGTCCCATCAAGCGCGCGATCACGAGCCGCTGAACCTCGTTGGTTCCCTCGCCGATCTCGTTGATCTTCTGGTCGCGATACATCCGCGACACCGGATACTCGTCCATGAAGCCGTAGCCGCCGTGGATTTGGACGGCTTCGTTCACGACCCGCCGCGAGACCTCGCCGGCGTAGAGCTTGGCCAAGCTCGCGTTGAGGATGAAGTCGCGCCCTTCGTCTTTCTCCCAGGCCGCCTTGAGGACCATCAGCCGGGCGTGCTCGATCTCCATCTTCATGTCGGCCAGCTTGAACCGGATTGCCTGGAACTTGGAGATCGGCTGGCCGAACTGCCGCCGCTCCTGCGCGTAGCGGAAGGCCTCCTCGAACGCGCCCATCGCCAACCCCACCGAGAGCGCGGCGACGGAGATCCGGCCGCCGTCGAGGATCGTCAGGAACTGCTTGAGGCCCGCCCCGCGCGTGCCGAGCAAGTTCTCTGCCGGCACTTCGGCGTCGGCGAACGAGAGCTCGCGCGTGTCCGAAGCGCGCCAGCCCATCTTCCGGTATTTCTTGGAGCGGGTGAACCCGGGTGTGTCCTGGGGCACGATCAAGTTGCTGATCTCCGAGCGCCCGCCCTCGCCGGTGCCGGTCACCACCGCGATCGTCGTCCCGCCGGTGATGTCGGTCCCCGAATTGGTGATGAACGCCTTGGTGCCGTTCACGATCCAACGGCCGTCGCGCAGCTCGGCGCGCGTCTGCACCGCGCCGGCGTCGGAGCCGGCGTTGGGCTCGGTCAGCCCGAAGCCCCACAGCTTCACGCCCCGTGCGAGCGGCACCAGATACTGCTGCTTCTGCGCCTCGGTTCCGAACAGATAGAACGGCGCGGCCCCGAGCGAGACGTGCGCCGCCAGGGTGATCGCGACCGATGCATCGGCGGCTGCCAGCTCCATCACAGCTAACGCGTAGCTCACGGTGTCGGCACCGGCGCCGCCGTACGCTTCCGGGAAGGGCAGGCCCATCAGGCCGAGCTCGGCCATTTGGGCCACGATCTCGTAGGGGAAGCGCGCTTCACGATCGAGTTCTTCAGCCGCGGGCGCGACGACCTCACGCGCGAAGTCACGGCACAGCGCTTGTATCGCTTTTTGCTCGTCGCTGAGGTCGAAGTTCATCCTTCGCAGGTATGTAGGATTGACGTTCGGAAAAACTCCTCTTCCACGCGATGCGAGGTGGGTTAAGACGTGATCGAACTTCGCAGTGTGACGCTGACATACCCGAACGGCACGCGCGCACTGGACGACATCGATCTCGAGATCGGGAAGGCGGATTTCGTCTTTCTCGTCGGTCATTCAGGGACCGGTAAATCGAGTCTCCTGAAGCTGTTGTACCGCGAGGTCGTCCCGGACTCGGGTGAGGTCATCGTCGACGGCATCCGTGTCGACAAGCTGCGCCGGGGCAAAGTCGCAGCGCTGCGCCGCAACATCGGCGTCGTGTTCCAAGACTTCAAGCTGCTCTCGAACAAGACGGTTTGGGAAAACGTCGCGTTCGCGCTGCAAGTGACGGGCGCGCGCTCGAAGGACGTCATGCGGCAGGTGCCGCGCGTGCTCGATCTGGTCGGGCTCTCGCACAAGAGCCGGATGCTGCCGAGCGAGCTTTCGGGCGGCGAACAACAACGCGCGGCGATCGCTCGCGCGCTGGTCAACAATCCGAAGATCCTCCTCTGCGACGAGCCGACGGGGAATCTCGATCCGTCCAACACGACCGAGATCATCGAGCTGTTGCAGCGCATCAACCTCAAGGGCACGACCGTGCTGGTCGCGACCCACAATCAAGCGGTCGTCGACCGGATGCGGCGGCGCGTCGTCCGGCTCGAGAACGGACGCATCCTGCACGACGACGAGCGAGGCTACTATTTCCGTGGATTGGGGCAGAATCCAGTTCTTTCTGGGTGAGGTCTTCACGAACTTCACCCGCAACGCCGCGATGCAGTTCACCGCGATCGGCACCGTGGCGGTGACGATCGTGATGCTGGGCGCGTTCCTCTACGTCCGTGACACGCTCGCGACGTTCGGGCAAGGTATCCTCAAGCAGATCGAGATCGCGGTGTATCTCGACGACAACGCCACGGACGCGCAGGCCAAGACGCTGGCGGCGTCGCTGGCCGCCGACGAGCGGATCTCCTCCGCGCGCTACGTTCCGCGCGCCGAGGGGCTCCAAGAGATGCGCGCGCGGCTGGGCAGCGACTTCGACACGTCGCTCTTGACCGAGAACCCGCTGCCGAACGCGTTTCGCGTCTCGGTGCGCAACGCCGACGACGTGCCCGCCGTGGCGGCGACGATCGGCAAACTGCCGGGGGTCGCGAAGGTGGACTACGCCGCCGACACCGTGACCAAACTGTTGAAGGCGGCCGACGTGATCGGCCGCGTCGGTTTGGCGATGATCGCGTTGCTCGTGCTGACCGCGGCGATCATCATCGCGAACACGATCCGGCTCACGGTGTTCGCGCGCCGGCGCGAGATCGCGATCATGCAACTGGTCGGCGCAACGAACATGTACATCCGCATGCCGTTCATCGCCGAGGGGATCATCGCGGGCCTGCTCGGCGCGGTCGTCGCGATCGGCGTCCTGGCGCTGGCGCAGATGCAGATCGTCCCCAAGATCGCCGCGACGCTGCAATTCGTTCCGTTCGAGGTCAACCAGCTCCAACTGGCCGGCGAGCTGCTGCTCGTCGGCGCGGTGGTGGGCTTGATCTCGTCATGGTTCTCGGTCGGCCGATACTTGCGTGCATGACGCAGACCTTCGCGAGCCCGGCGCATCGTCCGACCGTACTGGTGGTGGACGACGACAAGATCTTGCGTGAGATCATCGGCACCAACCTCGAGCTCGGCGGCTTCCAGGTCCTGAGCGCGCCCGACGGGCCGACCGCGCTGGCGCTGCTCGACGATCGCACGCCCGACGTGGTTGTGCTCGACGTCGTGATGCCGCTGATGGACGGCTACGCCACGCTCGGCCGGATCCGCCGCCACGCGACCGCCTCGCACATTCCGGTGATCGTGCTGACCAGCAGCGGCTCCGACAGCGCCGAGCCCGTGCGGAGCCTCGAAGCGGGCGCCGACGATTTCATCGCCAAGCCGTTTTCGCCACAAGAGATGCTGGCGCGCGTCCGCGCCAAGGTGCGCCGCGCCAACGTCGACTCGTCGCTCCAGCCGCTGACCCGGCTGCCCGGCAACATCGCGATCGAGCACGAAGTGCGGCGCCGGTTCGAGGCCCGCGAACCGTGGGCGGTCATCTACGCCGACCTCGACAATTTCAAGGCCTTCAACGATCACTACGGGTTCGTCCGCGGCGACGACGCGATCCGGCTGGTCGCCTCGACGATGAGCGACACGATCAAGCGCATCGGCGACGAGACCGATTTCCTCGGTCACATCGGCGGCGACGACTTCATCATCGTGACCGCGCCGCAGCGCGCCGAGCGCCTCGCGCGCACGGTCGCCGAGACGTTCGACCGCGACGTGCTGGGCCTCTACGAACCCGCCGATCGCACGCGCGGCTGGATCGCGGCGAAGGACCGGCGCGGGAACAACGTCCGTTTTCCGCTGATGTCGCTCTCGCTCGCCATCGTGATGCCGTCGCCGCGCATCATCAGCTATCAGAGCATCGGCGAGGTTGCGGCCGAGCTCAAGTCGTTCGCCAAACGCCAGAACGGCTCGTTCGTCGCCATGGACAAGCGCAACCGATGACGTTCCGCCGTTTCGCGCTCTGCCTCATATTGGCACTGCTCGCCGCCGCGCCGGGATTCGCCGCCACCAAATCGAGCGTGCTGGACGCCAAGATTCACGCACAGCAAGCGAAGCTGCACATCGTGCACACGCAGCTGAACGTGAAGCGCAGCGAGCTCGACCAAGCGGCGGCCAAGGTCGGCACGATCGCCCAGCAGCTGGCGATCGCCAACCACAACATCGCGAGCGTGCAAGGCCAGCTCGCGTTCCTCAACGCCAAGATGCACACGACCGAAGCCAACCTGCAGTGGAATCACGTCCAGCTCGACGCCGCGCAGAAGACGTTGGCCCTTCACAACGACGCGCTCAAGCACCGGTTGATCCAAGCGTATGAATACGGCGATCTCGGCTACCTGGCGGTACTGATGCAGGCCAAATCGTTCGGCGACTTCGTCGAGCGCTGGAACGACGTCGCGTTCGTCGTCAAGGCGAACGAAGCGACGATCCGCGAACGCCGTGCCGACGCCGAGCACGTCGAGGCGATCCAGACCGGACTGCTCGCCGACGAGACGACCTTGCGCAACGCGCAAGCGGCCGCCGACCAACAGGAAGTCGCGTTGAACGCGCTCGCGCAACAGCGGCAGAATCTCTTGGCCGTCGCGCAAACCGAGAAACAGGACGTCCAGGTCCAGGTCGGCGAGCTCGAGGACACCTCGGCCGAGGCCGAAGCCGCGCTCGAAGCGCTGGTGCGCGAGAAGCAACAGGAAGAAGACGCCCGCCGCGCCGCCGAACGCCGGGCCGCGCAGCTCGCCGGGGTGGCGCTGCCGCCGGAGCTCGGGGCGCCGGGGCAGCTGATGTGGCCGGTATCGGGACCGATCACCTCACCCTTCGGGATGCGCATGCACCCGGTATACGGGCGGCCGATCCTCCACGCCGGCATCGACATCGCCGCCGCCACCGGCACCACGATCGCGGCCGCCGCCGACGGGCGAGTGATCGTCGCGGGCTACGAGGGTGATTGCGGCAAGATGGTCGCGATCGACCACCACGGCGGGCTCTCGACCATCTACTGCCACATGTCCCAGATCTTCGTGGGAGTCGGCCAGGACGTCCAGCGCGGGCAAGCGATCGGCGCCGTGGGGATGACCGGTGACGCGACCGGGCCGCACGTCCATTTCCAGGTCATGCAGGACGGCCACCCGGTCGATCCGATGTCGTTTTTACGTTAAGGCACATGAACGAGGCGTTATTTCGTCCATCCATCTGACGACGGCTTAAGCTTCCTGCGGTAAACTCGAGGTCCCCACGCTTCGCGCGGAACGCTCCGGGTAGAAATTCGGTTACAGAGTAAACCGCCTCCCCGCCGACAGGACTACATGCCAGCCCGTATCCGACTTGTGCTCGCTGCAGTGATCATCGCGCTCTCCGCCCTGGGCGGGGCGGCGTACGCCGGCCGTGCAGCCGCCGATCCCTCGATCGTAAGCGACCGCCCGGTTGCGGATCTCGATCTCAACGCCTTGCTCGGCTACAGCGATCCGAACAAGCGCATGATCGAGACCGCCTACGAGCAGGTCGAACACAGCTACTACGAGCCGGTCGATCCGCAACTGATGGTCGACGGCGAGACCAAGGCGCTCAACTGCCTGATTACCGACTGCGTCAAGCGGCCGGCGACGGCCGGTAAGGGCCCGCTCACGCCGGGGCGCACGACCGGTTCGTCGGCCCACGATCTGGCGCTGATGGAAAGTACGGTCGACACCGTCGACGCTCGTTACCCCCGTGCGGGCACGCGCGATCAAGTGACCGACACCGCGCTGGGCGGCATGCTCGGCGGCCTCGGCGACCCCTACACGACCTATTTGAACGCCGACGCGATCCGCGCGCTCGACGAGGACCTCAACGGCGGCAATTTCGGCGGCATCGGCGTCTACATCGGAAAAGATCCGAAGTCGGGCGCGTTCGTCGTCGATCCGATCGAGGGCAATCCCGCGATTCGCGCCGGCGTTCGTCCAGGCGACACGATTCTCGAGGTCAACTCGCAGCCGACGAGCGGTCTCGCCATCGACGACGTCGAGCGCCTCATTCGCGGCCCGCGCGGCACCGTCGTCGCGCTGCGTGTGAAACACCATGCGGGCAACGCAATCGCGACGATTCGCGTCACGCGCGACGTCGTCCACGTGCCGTCGGTGCGCGCGAAGATCGAAGACGGCTTCAGCTACGTGCGCCTGAGCGATTTCGGCCAGACGTCGGCCGACGAGGTGCGCCAGGCGTTCCTCGCAGCGAAAAAACAGGGCGTCAAAGGCTACATCCTCGACCTGCGCAACAACGGCGGCGGCCTGCTCGACGCGGCCGTCGACATCTCGAGCCTGGTGATCCACCAGGGTCCGATCGTCTCCACGATCGACCGGGCCGGACACCGCGAGATCCGCTCGGCGACCGGCCGGGCCATCGATCCGTTGCCGCTGGTCGTGCTGGTCAACAAATACACCGCCAGCGCTTCGGAGATCACCGCCGGGGCGCTGCAGGACGACCACCTCGGCACGCTCGTCGGCACCAAGACCTTCGGCAAGGGCGTCGTGCAGAGTCTCTACCAATTGCCGTCGGGCGGCGCGCTCAAGATTACGACCGCTCGCTATGTCACCCCGGAGGGGCGTGACATCCAGCACAAAGGCATCGTTCCCGATGTCGTAGTCGACCAGCGCGTGGATTTGCCGATAATCGATACACCGGACGATAAACAGCTCGCCGCTGCCAAAGCCATCCTCCGCCAGAAAGACCAGGAATGAAACGCTTCTTCGCCGCCAGTGTCGCCCTCGGGCTCGCCGCCGCGCTGGTCCACATCCCGTCGGCCTCCGCGGCCGCCGGCCTCTCGCAACAGCAAGCTGACGAGATCACCGCTTCCTACATGTACTTGACGCAAGACTTCTACCAGCGGGTCGACGCGCAGAACGTGCTCAACAGCGCGCATGCGGCGATCCTCGCGCTGTTGAAAACCGACGGCGTCAAGGATCCGAAGATCACCGAGCCGCGCGCGTCGAGCGATGACGTCAACAACGTGCGCGAGCTGCAACGCGAAGCGGACGAAGCGGTCACGCACTACTCCGGCAAGGTTTCGGCGACGAAGGTGGCCTACGCGGCGATCTCGGGCGTCGTCGGATCGGTCAAGGACCGCTACACCGTGTTCCTCGATCCGAAGTCGTTTGCGGAGCTCAACGAAGGTCTCGACGGCACGTCGTTCGGCGGCGTCGGCCTGACCTATTCGATCGACGACCAAACGAAGAACATCCGCGTCGAGAACGTGATCATCGACGGGCCCTCCGACAAAGCCGGCCTGCGCGGTGACGACGAGATCAGTGCGATCAACGACCGGTCGGTGAAAGACATCATCGCCGGCGCGCCGCTGGACGTGCAGCAATCGCGCATCCAGAAGCTGCTGCGCGGCGATCCGGGAACCAAAGTCAAGCTCGCCATCGTGCGCAACGACGCCACGATCGACCCCGTCACGGTCACGCGCGACACGATCAAGCCGCCGAGCGTGTTCGCCAAGCTGCTGCCCGGCGACATCGGCTACGCGCAGCTCTCCGTGTTCGGTCAGAATACCGGCAGCGAACTCAACGCCGCGCTGAACCGCCTGCAATCGCAAGGCGCGAAGGCCTACGTGCTCGACCTGCGCTACAACGGCGGCGGATACCTCAACGCGGCGGTCGACGTGAGCTCGAAGTTCATCCCGACCGGACCGATCGTCACCGTGCGCTCGCGCGCCGGCCAGAGTACCGAATACGATGCCGAGAACATCGCGATCGCACCGCGTCCGCTGGCCGTGCTGGTGAACGGTTACACCGCGTCGGCCTCGGAGATCACCGCCGGCGCCATCGAGGACAGCGGCGTCGGCACGCTGATCGGCACGAAGACGTTCGGTAAGGGCGTCGTGCAAACGATCTTCCCGCTGCGCGACGGTTCGGCCGTGAAGATCACGACCGCCCGGTACTACACGCCCGACGGTCACGACATCAATACGATCGGCATCCAGCCGCAGATCGAAGCGGACATCCCGAAGGGCACGAAGATCCGTCCGGGCTATCCCGAGGAAGACCCGCAGCTGACCCGGGCCATCGCGTTCTTACAGCAGAAGATCGCCGGCACCGCCGCGGCCGGCACGACCGCGGCCACCACGGTGACCCCGATCGTTCACTAGGGACCGAATAGGCGCCGTTCGATCGTGCTGAACGATTCGAACGGCTCGCAGGCAACGCCGCGCGCTCGACAATACGCTTCGAGCGCGCGGCCTTTTTTTGCGAACCGGACGTCGGCTTCGAGAGCGGCGGCGAAATCGCTGATGCCGTCGCCGATGTAGACCGTGCGCCGGCCGCTCGCGCGCGCGGCACGCACGTGCGCGGCTTTATCGTGCCCGTTGTCGGACGCGTCGACGAACGACATCGTCCAGCCGCCGGCCGCGAAGTCGACGTCGTTGGCGATCACGTCGACCTCGACCCCGGCGCGCGCGAGCGCATCGTGAATCACCGGCGCGATGCCGCTCGAGACGACACGGATCGCGCCGCCGTGCGCGCGTACGGCGGCGACGAACGGGCCGAACGCCGGATCGACCCGCGCGTTCGCTTCCATGAACGCGAGCGTTTCGGCGCGCGAGAGGCCGACCGCCGCCGCTTGCCGCGCGAGCGCTTCGCGCAGCGTGATGCGGCCCGCGACCAGCGGGCCGTCGATGGCTTCCCAGGCCGCGTCGCCGGCGACGGCCCGGACCAACGCGTCGAACGTGTCGACGTCGGTGATCGTGCCGTCGAAGTCGACGAACACCGCCAGCACCGCGATCAGGTCTTTTTGCGGACCGTCTTCTTGGCGCTGGTGGCTTTGCGCGCGGTGGCCTTCTTGGCCGTCGCGGTTTTTTTCGCGACCGTTTTTTTCGCGACCGTTTTCTTGGCGGTCGTCTTCTTGGCCGAGGTGCTGCGAGCGGCGGCCTTCTTGCGGGCCGGCGCGGGCAACGCCTTGATCTCGGCCGCCGCTTCGAGCGGCGCGACGCGAGCGGCCGGAGCCGAACGCGCGGGAGCGCGGCGGCGCGAAGGCGCGGTGACCCGCACCTCTTCGGCCGGAGCGGTCAGGCTCGGCGGCGGCGGTTCGATCGCGATCTCGCCCTTCTTCGGCCGGCTCCACGGGGCGATCGCACGGTTGGGCTGAGCGGGGGCGACCTCGCCGGTCGGATGGGCGCCGCCCTCACCGTCGACGCGAATGATGTGCCGATCGGGCAGCGTCCCCTCGCCGAGCACTCCGGAGGCGGCGGCTGCCGCAGCCCCGTTGCCGCCGCGACCGCGGCGGCGCCGGCGCCGGCGGCGCTTGCGGCCTTCGACCTCGACGCCGGGCTGCGGGATCCCGGCCGCCGGAGCGGCGGCGAGCATCGGCTCGGCCACGTCCTCTTCATCCTCGGCCTCGAGATCGGCTTCACCGTTCGAAGCGCCGGCCACGCCGGCCGGCTGACCGGCGGCACCGTTGCCGCCTCGACCGCGGCGCCGGCGGCGGCGGCGTTTCCGCGCCGGAGCGTCGCCGGTCTCGGCCGGCGCTTCCTCGGGAGCAACATAGGCCGGGACGGCAGCGACCGGCCGCGGGGCGGCCTGCGTCACCATTTCGTTGACCCGGTCGCCCGAGAGCGTCTCGCCGGGAAGTTTGGCGACCAGCGCGCCGGAGAGCGATTCGCCCGGGAGCGGCGCCAAGCCGGGAGCTGACGGCGCCGGCCGGAAGGCGGGCGCGGCAGGCTGACGGGCAGCCGGTGGTCCGGACGGACGTCCGCGGTCGCCGCGGCCGCGCGGCGGATGCACGCTGGTGATCTCGGCCGCATCGGGCGCGATACCGCCTGCAATACCGGCCGGGGTGACGTGCTTGGGCGCGCCTTCGTTGATCGCGACGTGCTCTTCGGCCACGGCCTCTTCGGTCGTCGAGATGCCGATGACCGGAACCGGGCGCGCGCCCAATCCTTTGGCGGCTTCCTCGGCCAGTTCGCGCAGTTCTTCTTGCTGCTCGGCGGCCGTGAGCGGCTTGCGGCCGCGGCCACCGCGGCGGCGGCGTTTCTTGCCCTCGCCGGCAACGGCGGGAGCGCCGACCGGCGTGCGCGCCTCGGCCAGAATGTCGGCTCCGTCAACGTCGATGACGCGAATCTTGATCGCGTTGCCGGCGGCGTTGGCCGCGTTCTCGACCTCGATCAAACGGCCGTTGACGACCGCGGCAGCCGACGTTGCGACCGGCAAGCGCGTGTTGAGCAATTCGACTTCGAACTCGTCGCCGACGCGCACCGGCGGGAGTTCGGGCAAGCCCGCGCCCCACACGACCAGCGGCGTTTCGGGATGCACGGCCGGATCGACGCGCACGTCGATCGGCGTCTTGACGCGCTCGCCCAGTTGGCGCAGCTCGTCTTCGTACCAGAACTCGATTTGCGCGGCGACGTGCGGCGATGCCGCGACGTGCACGTGATCGGCGTGACCGTTCTTGTGCTGCGCGATCTGACGGAAGGTCGAGATCGTCACCGACTCCGGCGACATCACGCTGCCCAGGCCCGTGCACATCGGACACGTCGAACGCAGTTGGCCGGCGAGATCCTTGCCGACGCGCTTGCGCGTGAATTCGAGCAAGCCCAGCGGCGAGAACGATTGAATCGTCGAGCGGGTGCGGTCTTTCTTCAACCCGTCTTCGAGGCTCTTGATGACCTTGTTGCGATCGCCTTCGGAGGACATGTCGATGAAGTCGCACACGATGATGCCGCCGATGTCGCGCAGCCGCACTTGGCGCGCGATTTCCGCCGCCGCTTCGATGTTCGTCTTGACGATCGTGTCCTCGAGGTTCTTGCCGCCGGTGAATTTGCCGGAGTTCACGTCGATGACCGTGAGCGCTTCGGTCGTCTCGATGACGATCGAACCGCCCGACGGCAGTTTCGCGGTCGGTTTCATCAGCTTCGCGACCTCTTCGTCGATCTTGTAGTCGGCGAAGAGCTGGGCGCCGTTCGGATACGGCTTGATGCGCTCGACGTACTGCGGTCCCAGCAGACGCATGAAATCGCGCACCCGCTCGGCTTCGTCCGGATCGTCGATCCAGACGTGCGCGACGTCCGGCGTGATGAAATCTCGCGCCGCCTTGTACACCAAGTTCATGTCTTTGTGCAGCAGCGACGGCGTCGGTGCGGACTTGTAATTCTCGAGGATACCGTGCCACATGCGGATCAGCACGCCGAGGTCGGCGATCAGCTCGGCGTTCGATACGCCGCCGGCCGCGGTGCGCACGACGGTCGCCATCCCTTCGGGCCGGATCGCCTTCATCACGCCCTTGAGCCGATTGCGTTCTTCGGCCGACTCGATCTTGCGCGAGACGCCGGAGTACTTGCCGGTGGGCATCAGGATCAGATAGCGCCCGGGCAGCGAGATGTTGGTCGAAACGCGCGCCCCCTTGAGGCCCCGCGGCTCCTTGACGATCTGCACCAGGACGTCGTCGCCCTTGCTGACCTTTTCGTTGATCGTCCAGCCGCTGCGGCCGCCGGTGATCTCGACGTCGCCGATGTTCAGCGGCGTCTTGTTGATGTCGTCGACGTAGAGGAACGCGTTGCGCCCCAGCCCGATGTCGACGAAGCTGGCGCCCATGCCGGGCAGCACGTTTTGGACTTTGCCCTTGTAGATCGAGCCGATAACGCGTTCGTCACGCTCGATGTAGTATTCGGAGAGTTTCCCATCTTCGAGGATGGCGACGCGGTTCTCCCACGGATCGCTCGAAATGAGAAGGTCGGTCGACAAGTTGTGTGTCTCCCGGGTGCGACCGTCCTACGACACGCATCGCGACCGCGCTTTTGCTTGCGCCATCGAGCGGGCGTCGCCGGCTTCAGCCGCGACCCAAAATTCGGTATGAAACTGTTCCAAAAGGCCCTACCGATCCAGCGTCCACCCTTCGGGGACACGATCACGAGGCGAGCACTTTCGCTAGGTCTCCGTTCGAGAGGGAGGAGATTTCGTCCTCGCAGCCCCCCGACGAGCGTTCGGCGCCCCCTGCGCCGAAGGCGGCGCACGGTGAGGCTCGCATTACGCTTAGTAGCGGTCGGTATCGTCGTTTTGGCGTCGCTCTTGTCGGCCGGCGCGGTCCAAATCGGCGACCGGAATGCCGCGATCGCCTCGTATGCGGTCGGCGAGAACGCCGTGCGCTTAGTCGAACGGCTCGATGATGTGTCCGCGGCGCTGGCCGACTATCACGCGAGCGGGCGACCCGCCGTCGACCGCGATTCGGCGGCCGCCGTGGCCGATTCGTTGGGGCGCGTGGACCAAGGCGCCGTCACGAGCGGGCTGATCGACGGGTTGCCGGAGGCCCAGATCGCGCGTTTACGGCGAGCCTGGGTCGGCTCCGAGCGGCACCCGGCGAACGTGGCCCTGGTGCGGTTGACGAGCGAGGCGATGCGCGAGTCCTACCTGCGGGTGGGCAGCATCGCGGTGATGCGCGGCAGCGCCGCCAACGCCGACGGCGTCCTCGCCGAGGCCTCGCTCCAAGCCTTGCCGGCCGCCGACGAACAGTTCGCGCGCCTGGCCAGCATGCTCGCCGCCGCCGATCCGCTGCACGCCGGCAGCGACCGCTTCTCGCGCGCCGCGCTGACGTCGATCTACGCCGACGTGACGTCGACCACCAACGTGGCCTTGGAGCCGCGCTGGTTCCAGGGCCTGCCGCCGATCGTCCGCTCGCAGGCCGATACGACGCGCGCGGCCGCCGCGGCGTTCCTCGACGAGTTCCGCCGGCACATCGCTCTGGGCGACGCCCTGCAGCGGCGCGCGGGACTGCTCGCGCCCGTCACCGACGCCTCGGTGAAATTGGCCGCCCTCGAAGCGACGCTGCTCCCGCTGCTCGACAACCGTCTGATCGACGCGGGGGAACGGGCGCGCGACGAGATCGCGCTGATCGTGGGCTTGTTGTCGGCGATCATCGCCGTCGTCGTGCTGCTGTCGATGCAGGTGATCCGCGCGCAGTTGCGCTCGCAGCGCACCCGGGCCGCCTTTCAGCATCAGGCGTTGCACGACGCGCTGACCGGGTTGCCGAACCGGCGCGCGTTCACCCAAGCCGCCGCGAAGGCGGTGGCGGCCTGGACGCCCGTCAACGATCGCACGACGTGGATCATCTCGATCGACTTCGACTACTTCAAAGAGGTGAACGACCGCTACGGCCACCAGGCCGGCGATGAGTTTCTGGTCGCCGCGGCGGAGCGCTTGCGTGGCGCGACGCCGCAAGGCGATCTCATCGCCCGCGTCGGCGGCGACGAGTTCGCGATCCTGGTTCACCACTACGATCCCGACTCCGCACACCCGATCCACGTCGGCGAGGCGATCTGCGCAGCGTTCACCGCGCCGATCCGCGTCGAAGGGCTCGAACACCGCTTGGCGGCCAGCGTCGGCATCGTGGCGATCGACGCGATGCACGAGACCGTCGACAGCGTCTTGCGCGACGCCGACATCGCGATGTACCGCGCGAAAGAAGACGGCGGCGACCGCGCGGTGATGTTCGACGACGTGTTGCGCGCCGCGATCGTCGACCGCGCGGAGTTGGCGGCCGACCTGCGCGAGGCGCTGGCCCGCGACAGCGGGCCGCGCGTCGTCTTTCAGCCGATCCTCTCGCTCGACGACGGCACCGCTCACGGCTTCGAAGCGCTGGTGCGCTGGAACCATCCGGTGCGGGGCGAGATCGACGCCGCGCTGCTGGTCGACGTCGCGCAAGAAGCCCGGCTCATCGTTTCGCTCGGCCGGCGCGTCGTGCACGAAGTGTGCCGGCACCTGGCCGCCTGGCGTGACGACGGGTTGTCGCTCGAGACGCTGTCGGTGCACTTCAACGTGTCGCCGATGGAGGCCGCGCACGTCGGCACCTACGCGTCGATCGCCGACGCGATGGATATGTGGAACATCCCCTCGCAAACGCTGGTGATCGAGATGACCGAAACGGCGTCCATCGATTCGATCGACACGGCCGGACGTTTCCTCGCCAACTTGCACGAGATGGGCCTGCGCGTGTGCCTCGACGATTTCGGCACCGGCTTCTCGTCGCTGCGCCACCTCAACGACTTTCAAGTCGACGCGATCAAGATCGACCGTTCGTTCGTCGTCTCGGCCGCCAACGACCCGGCGAAGGTGCCGATCGTGGCCGGCATCATCGCGCTGGCTCACGGCCTGAACGCCGAGGTGATCGCCGAAGGGATCGAGACGCCCGAGCAGCGCGAGCTGATTTCCGGCCTCGGTTGCCGGCTCGTTCAAGGCTACCTGTTCGGCCGTCCGATGTCACCCGACGACGCGTTCCGCTTCGCCCAGCGCACCCTCGCCACCGCCGCGCGAGGTTAAACTTAAGCGGCTTCGCCGATCCGGGCGCGGGCGTCACCGAACACCAAACGGTCTTTTTGCAAGGCGACGTTGATCAAGATGCCGGCGGCGAGGTAGTCGGTGATCAGCGCGCTGCCGCCGTACGACATGAACGGCAGCGGGATGCCCGTGACCGGCATGATGCCGATCGTCATGCCGATGTTGACGATCATGTGGAAGGCGAACATCGTCACGAGGCCGACGCTGAGCAACAGCCCGAAGCGGTCTTGCGCCGAGAACACCGCGCGCAGCGCGCTGCCCACGATCACGGCGTCGAGCGCGATCAAACCGCACGCGCCCACGAAGCCCGCTTCCTCGCCGATCGCCGTGAAGATGAAATCGCGCGAGTTCTCGGGGACGAAGTTCAGCTGGGTTTGGGTGCCGTGATAGAGCCCTTTGCCGAACAACTCACCGCTGCCGACCGCGATCTTCGACTGGTTGAGGTTGTAGCCCACGCCTTGCGGATCGAGCTTCGGGTTGAGAAACACCAGCAAGCGGGCGCGTTGGAACGGCTTGAGGATCTTGTCGCTCGAGAGCACGTACGCCGCGCCGGCGACGATGCTGCCGAGGTAGATCGCGAAGTCGATCACGTTCGGTAGACCGAAGGCCAGCTCGGCGGTCAGGATCGCTCCGACGACGAGCGTCGTGCCGAGATCGGGCTGCTTGAGGATCAGCAGCGCCGGGACGGCCACCGCCGCCAGCGGAATCAACAATTGCCACAGCGCGCGGTAGCTGCTGCGCGAGAGCAGCGCCGCGACGGCGATCGCGATCGTCACCTTGGCCGGCTCCGAGGGCTGGAATTGCAACGGTCCGATCTGGATCCAGCGCGCCGCGCCGAGCGCACTGTGGCCTTTGATCGCGATGAAGATCAGGAGCAAGAGCGTGATGACGTAGAGCGGCAGCGCCCACTGCTGCCAGCGGTGGTAGTCGACGAACGCCACCCCGAACATCACCGCGATGCCGACCAGCGCGAAGACGATTTGGCTCTTCCACTCGCCGGCGTTATACGGTTCGTGCAGCGTCGCCGACGAAATGAAAACGACGCCGACGATCGTCAGCGCGATGCACGATCCGGCCAGCCACCAGTTGAAACGGGTGTACCAGGGGCGCTCCACTAGCGGCCCGTGACGTGCTCAGCCGTGAGCAGGCGCCGCGTTCGCGTTCGACCGGCGCCGGCGGCGGCGGCGCGGTTTCGCCGTGCTGGCCGACACCGGGGACGGATCGGTAATAGGCGGCGGCATGTCATCCTGAGCCTGTCGAAGGGCAGGCGGCGGCGCGGGACGCGGCGCCTTGGCGACCGGCTTCATGCCCAGGATCGGGATGTTGGCCAGCATCGCAACGACGCTCTCCTGTTGCTCGAAGGTCACGTCGCAGTGGTCGGCGTCGACGTCGACGTACTTCGAGATGACCGCGATCAGGTCGGCCTTGAGCGACTCCACGACGTCGGGCGCGAGCGCGAGGTGGTCGGAGAGCAGCACCAAGCGCAGCCGTTCGCGCGCGGTGACGCTCGACGGCTGCGGGTTGAAGATGCGCTTGAAGAACTCGAGCATGGGTTAGCGTTGGCCCCCGAACAGTTTGCCGAAGAAGGTTGCCTCGCGCGGGATTTCCGGCGCCGACGTCTCGGTTCCCACGATCCGGCCCGCGATCTTGCGATACGCTTGGCCGGTCGGCGACGCCACATCGAGGGCGATCGGCTCGCCCTTGTTGGTCGAGACGATGACCCCGGGCTCGTCGGCAATGACACCCAAGAGCGGCAGGCGCAGGATCGCGTTGACATCCTCGACCGAGAGCATCTTGCCGCGCCGCACGAGCGCCGGACGCAGACGGTTGACGATCAGGGTGACCTTCACGCGTTCGCCGAGCAGGCCGACGACCCGGTCGGCGTCGCGCACCGCGCTCACTTCGGGCGTGCAGACGATGATCGCTTCGTCGGCGCCGGCGATCGCGTTCTGGAACCCCTTCTCGATGCCGGCCGGGCAGTCGATCAGCACGTAGTCGAAGCGCTCGCGCAGCTGGTCGATCAAGCCGCGGAAGGCGGGCGTGTCGACGTCGTCCTTCTCGCGCGTTTGCGAAGCGGCCAGCAGCTTGAGCCCGCTGACGCGCTTGTCGCTGACCAGCGCGTCGTCGAGCTCGGCCTGGCCTTCGAGCACGTCGAGCACGTGGTGACGGACGCGCGCTTCGAGGCCGAGCACGATGTCGAGGTTGCGCAGGCCGACGTCGGCGTCGACCAGCACGACGCGCGCGCCGCCGGCCGCCAGCGCAACGCCGACGTTGGCGGTCGTCGTCGTCTTGCCGACGCCGCCTTTACCGGAGGTGACGACGATGCAGCGCCCGCGGCGTTGCGGCGCCGGCGGCGCGGCCGGCAGCGGGTCCTCCTCAAGGTAGCCTGCCCTGAGCTCAGTCGAAGGGTGCACGGATCAGCCTGCCTTTCGGCCGAGCAAACGGCTCAGGAACGTCGGCGCACCCAGCACCGTGAACGGAACGATCTCGCCTTCGAGGCGGCGCGCGATCTTCTCGTAGATCGCCGCCAAACGCGAGTCGGCTTTGAGGGCGATGGGTTCGCCGCGGTTGGTCGTGTCGATCACGTCCTCGTCGTCGGGGACGATACCGAGCAATTCGGCCGAGAGGATCTCGCACACGTCGTCGACCGAGAGCATGTCGCCCGAGCGCACCATGTCGGGCCGGATGCGATTGACGATCAAGCGCATCGGCAGCCCGCGTTCGTTGAGCTTCCCGATCACGCGATCCGCGTCCCGGATCGCGCTGACCTCGGGGGTCGTCACCACGATCGCTTCGCGCGCGCCGGCGACCGCGTTGCGAAACCCGTGCTCGATGCCGGCCGGGCAGTCGATGATCACGTAGTCGCACAGCTCGGCCAGCTCGTCGATCACGGTGGCGAACTGGTTCTCGGTGACCGCCGTCTTGTCGCGCGTCTGCGCGGCCGGCAAAATCGAGAGCAGCTCGCCGAAGCGTTTGTCCTTGATCAGCGCTTGGCGCAGCTGGCAGCGGCCTTCGACGACCTCGACCAAGTCGAACACGATCCGCTTCTCGAGCCCGAGCACCAAGTCGAGATTGCGCAGCCCGATATCCGCATCGACCAGCACGACGCGCTTCCCGCGCAGCGCCAGCGCCGCCCCCAAATTCGCCGTGGTCGTCGTCTTCCCGACGCCGCCCTTACCTGAAGTGACGACGATGCGCCTAGCACTCATTTTGAAGGCGCTCCGCCCCAGGCTCCGCGCCCCCACGCTTTGCGTGGGGCCCCCGGACTATCGCTCCCTCACGAATTCGGCACGGGAGACATTCCCCGAGGGGTCGCGTAACAACGTTGCGGTTCATCAGAGCGAGATCTCCTGACGGGTTTGGCTGCCGAGCGGGGTGACGGCGATGCGGTCGCCTTCGATCGTGGCTTGTTGCGGGCCGTTCGCGAGCAGCGCGTCGGCGCCGATCACGGTGGCGATGCGCAGTTGCGTGGGCGCGAACTCGAGCGCGATGACGCGCGCGGTGCGATCGCCCTGCGCGCCGGCGTGCGCGGTACCGCGCAGCGCGCCGACGACGACGATGTCCCCGCTCGCGATCAGCTCCGCGCCCGGATTGAGATCGCCGATCACCACGATGTTGCCGAGGTTGTGGAGCGCCTGCCCGCCGCGCAGCGTGCCGCGGTGGTAGAGCGTCGAGACGCCCGCCGGCGCGTACGCCGGGGCCGGCGGGATCGCCACGCCGGCCGACGCGACGCCGGCCGGAGCGCTCGCCGGCGGCGTTTTCGCGGTGCGGCGCTGCGCCAGATCGGCCCGCGCGCCGGCGAAGTCGGCGACGAGCGAACGCGCTTCGGCCGAGAGCTCGATCTGCCGGGGCGGCCGGCTGCGCGGCAGCGCCGAGACCTCGGCGACGGGCGCCGGACCGAGATAGGCCAGCTGCAGCTCGGCCAGCGTCAGGGCCAGCGAATCGGAGCCCGACACGCCGTCGAGCGTGATGCCGAACTCCGCCAGCAGATCGCGGAACGCGGCGATCTCGGTTGCGCCGGGCTCGAGCAGGCCGAGGTTGGCGACCGCATGGCTGCCCCGATAGAAGTCCGGCCGTTCGGTGAAGTGCGAGCGCAATTCCTCACCCGCCGCCGGCAACGACCGGTCGACCGCGATCTCGACGTTGCGGCCGCGCCCACGCACAGTGCTCATACCGAAGCGCGGTTCCGCGCACCGGTGCGCGGCCCTCCGGCATCCACACGCGTTGCACAAGAACTTACAACGCTCCACACCTTTTCCACATGCCGTGCACCGCGACGAGGGTTCCGCCGTTTGGTTGCCATACCGGTCAGCATGACGCCGTGCTGTGCCAGCACCCCGGCACTCTTGATCGCCGAACCGTCACGTAACAACGCCGGCTGCAACGGGTAGGGCTGAGGAATGATGAAAAGCGGCGTCTTCGGGGCGGCCCAGACTTTCAACCGGTTGCGCTCGACGCTCAACACGGGCGCGGTGCACGCCGGCGCGCGCCAGCCGTTCAAGTTTCTGCTGTGCGGCGACCCGGCGCTGGTCGCGGCGTTTCGCGCGCTGCTGCTCGACGGCACCGGCAACGACACGGCCGACGCCGCGGCGGCGCTCGAGACGATCTCGCCCGGCAACGCTCCGGTCGACCTGACCGACGCCCGGGCCGTGCTGTTCTTCGGTGCGCCGGACGACCGCGCGAAGGCCCCGGTCGACGCGCTGACCGCGCTCAAGCTGCCGGTCTTCGCCGTGCTGGTCGACGCCGCGGTCAGCGCCACCAGCGGGCCGGCGCAACCGCCGGCAGCCGGCGCGATCGAGGATTACATCGTTCCGTCGATCGAGTTCGAGTGGCTGCGCGTGCGCCTCTTGCCGCATCTGATCGACGTCTGCAAGAACGTCGAGATCGCGGTCGGGCGGCGCTTGCCGGTCCTGCGCACCACGGTCGCGGCCAAGCTGACGCGCGACGCGGCGCTCAATGCGCTCAAGGTTGCGGGCGCGAGCGCGCTGATCGACAACATGCCGGTCGTCGGCGTGTTCCTCGGCGCGTTCGTCTCGGCCGGCGACATGATGGCGATCACCGGCATCCAGATGATGCTGATGCTGCAGATCGGCGCGACGTTCGGCAAAGACCCCGACATGGCGCGGATGTGGGAGCTGCTGCCGGTCGTCGGCGGCGGATTCGGCTGGCGCGCGCTGGCGCGCGAGCTGGCGGGCTTCATCCCGGCCGGCGGGATCCTGATCAAGTCAGCGATCGCGTACGCCGGCACCGTCGTCGTCGGCGAAGGCGCGACGTTCTACGAATTGCACGGCCGCCACATGACCAACGTCGACGCGGCCAAAGTGTACGAAGACGCGCGGGCCGCGGCCAACAGCTTCGCGCGCGAGATGCTCAACCGGTTCCGCGGGAACGGCTCCCCATAACGGCCAGATGTTCCAGCAGATCGAGATCGCTCAGGAAGTGGAACGAGGCGCGCAGCTTGGGGCGCACGCGCGCCGCGATACGCGCGGCGATCTCGCCGGCAGCGCACGGTTCGAGCGTCGCGCGGCGCGCTAAGAACTGCGCGATCAGCGCGTGGTCGTGGGCGTCGAGCCCGTCGTCGTAGTGCGGTTCGTCGAACGTGACCGCGTCGAGCACCGGCAGATCGCCGGGCTCGTCGCGCACGACGATCGTTCCCGCGGCGAAATCACCGGGCCGTTTGTTCTCCGGTGAAAGCAGCGCGACGAACGCCGAGATGACGTAGAATCCGAACGCGACCTCGACCGCGCGCACGACGTTGCGGATCACCGCGGCGCCGGCGTCGACCGGAAAGCCGCCGTCGCGCACGACACGAATTCCGAGCGCCCGTTTGCCGGGCGTTTGTCCGTTCCACACCAATTCGAAGACGATGAAGTAGCCGAAGAACAGCGCGAAGATCGCCAGCGCGAGGACGCTGAGCGCGGCGACGTACACCGTCTTGTCCAAATGCAGCCAGGCCACCGCGCGGGCGACCGGCAGCGCGAACACCCCGAGCAGGAGGACCACTGCGAGGGCGACCGCCGACTGCAGCACCATGTCGATGCACAGCGCGAGAAAACGGCTGCCGAGACCGGCGAGCTCGTAGCGCACCGCAATCGCTTCGGCCGTCCGGACGTCGAGCGCGCGTTCCACCCCTGCAAGCTACGAGCGGGGTCACGCAAGCCCTCGCGCCAAAGGGAGTACCATGCGCGAAGCGCGCTTCGTCGACCGGGGCCGGCCGCGGTGGGCCGAACTCGAAAGCCTGCTCGCACGCGCCGATCGCGACGGCTTGGGGCGCCTGCCGGCCGAAGAACTCGGCGCGCTCGCGCTCGGCTACCGGGCCGCGACCAGCGATCTCGCGATGGCGCGCGCGCGCCGCTATGACGGACGGCTCGTCGCCTACCTCAACCGGCTGGTGGCCCGCGCGCACGCGCGCGTTTACGCCGGAACCAGTGCCGGCGGCTGGTCGAAGGCCGGCCATTTCTTCGCGGCGGCGTTTCCGCGCGAGGTGCGCCGCTCGTGGCGGCCGATCGCGCTGTGCGTGCTGATCACCGTGGTCGCCGCCACGATCAGCTACCGCGCGACGAGCGCGGATCCGGCCAACGCCTACGCGTTCGTGCCGGCACAGGAAGTGCCGCTGGTGGACCGCAGCCTGCACGACTCCAACTTCGGCTTCGATCGCGCGTTCGCGCCGGCGATGTCGGCGATGATCATCACCAACAACGTCCGGGTCGACGCGCTCGCGTTCGCCGGCGGCATCACGGCCGGCATCCTGACGCTCTACATCATCGGGAGCAACGGGTTGATGCTCGGCACGCTCGGCGCGCTGTTCGCCGCGCGCGGATTCGGCACCGACTTCTGGGCCACGATCTCCCCGCACGGCGTGATCGAGCTGTTCTCGATCCAGGTCGCCGGCGCGGCCGGGCTCATCCTCGCGGCGGGCATCGTTCGGCCCGGCCGGGCCCGGCGCGTCGACGCGCTGACCGCCGGGGCCGCGCGCGCATTGACGCTGATGCTGGGCGTCGCGGGACTGCTGGTCGTCGCCGGCACGATCGAGGGGTTCGTCTCACCGCAGCGCCTCTCGGTCGACGCGCGCTTTGCGATCGGCGCCTTGACCGCCGTTGCGCTCGCAGCCTACCTGGTGTTCGCCGGCCGGCAACCGGCGATCAGAGCAGACCGCGCGTCTTGACCGCGAGGTAGGCATCCAGCGTCGCGAGCCGCAAGTCGCGCGCCGGCACGTCGACGACCAGCATTCCGCGGGCCCGTAAACCCGCCACGGCGCGCTCGCGTTCGGCCGCCAAAGACGTCGCCAACGCCGCGCGATACGCGGTCGCGACGTCGCGCGGTTCGGCCGCGAGCGCATCGCTGAGCCCGGCGTCGTTCATCAACGCCACCAGCACGAGGTGGCGGCGCACGAGCAGCCCGAGCGCGGCCAGCGCGTTGCTCGAGGCGACCGGATCGAACAGGTCGGTGAACACGACGATCAAGCTGCGCTTGCGATACGTTTGCCGCAGTTCGAGCGCGGCGCGTTCGTAATCGGATTCGTCGAGCCGCGGTTCGATGTCGGCGAGCGCTTCGACGATCGCCGACGCCGCCGCGGCGCCGGCGGCCGGTGGAACCCGTGCCAGCGTCGTGGCGGCGAAGGCATGAATGCCGACCCGATCCGCCGCCCGCCGGGCGAGGCCGGCGATGCCGAGCGCGGCGCTCACCGCGTAGTCGAGTTTGCGGCGGTCGCCCAAGCGCGCGGCCATCAGCCGCCCGGCATCGAGCGCCACGATCACCTGTTGGCTGCGCTCGACCTCGTACTGCGCGACCATCACGCGACCGCGCCGCGCGGTCGCCTTCCAATCGATGTCGCGAAACGCGTCGCCGGCGCCGTACTCGCGCAAGCTCTCGAACTCCGTGCCCGCACCACGGCGGCGCAGGCGCCGCAAGCCCGCTTCGATCGAGCGGGCGCGCGCGGCTAGATCGTCGGAATCGAGGGCGCCCAGGTCGGGCAGGATGCGGATGGCTTGCGCGCCGGGCAGACGCACGCGGTGCCGCACCAGACCCGCCAGGGACTCGTACCAGGCGTAGGAATCGGACAACGCCGTGCGGCCGCGTTCGCGCGGCACGAACGCGATCTCGACCTGCGCGCGCGAACGCGGCGCAACGACCGCCGTCGCGCCGGCCGTCGCGATCGCCAGCTTGGCCACCGGTGCTTCGAGGATGCCGCAGCGCAACGCGAGGCCGCCGCGATTCTCGATCTCGTAAACGAACGCGCCGGCCCGCGCCAGCGCATACCGCTCCGGCGCGATCCGGCGCAATGCAAACGCGGGCGCGCTCGCGCGGCCGTCGGCGAACGCCAACGCGGCGAACGCGACGGCCGCAAACGCAACGGCGGACGGCCACGGCACGGCGCGCGCCAGCGCTCCGGCCAGCAGCGCGAAGACGATCGCGGTCGCGATGCCGCGCGGCCCGAGCCACAGCGGCGGCCGTACGCGGGAGACTCCGTTCACGTCGGAGCGGGAACGGTTGCCAGCAGACGCGTGACGATCGCGTCGGCGGCGCTGCCTTCGAGCTCCGCCTCGGGGCGCACGATGATGCGGTGCGCGAGCACCAGCGGAGCCACCGTTTTGACGTCGTCGGGCGTCACGAACGCACGCCCCTCGAGTGCCGCCGCCGCTTGCGCCGCAGCCAGCAGCGCGAGCGCACCGCGCGGGCTCACCCCGAGCGCGACGTCGTGCGCGGCGCGCGACGCGGTGGCCAACGCCAAAATGTACTCCTGCACCGCCGGCTCGACGTGCGTCGCGCGGACCGCCGCTTGCGCGGCGAGGATGTCGTGCGCGCCGGCGACCGCTTCGACCCCGGCCGTCGCCAGATCGTGCGCATCGAAGCCGGCCACGGTGCGCGCCAACAGCGCGCGTTCTTGCGCTTCGGACGGGTAACCCGTGCGCGCGCGCACGATGAAGCGGTCGAGCTGCGCTTCGGGCAGCGGATAGGTGCCTTCGAACTCGATCGGGTTCTGCGTCGCGCACACGAAGAACGGCGCGGCGATCGGATGCGACTCGCCGTCGATCGTCACCTGACGCTCTTCCATCGCTTCGAGCAGCGCCGACTGCGTCTTCGGCGGCGTGCGGTTGATCTCGTCGGCCAGCACGACGTGCGTGAAGACCGGGCCGTGCCGGAAGCTGAACGTGCCGCCGGCCGGATCGAAGACCGTCGTGCCGATGATGTCGGCCGGCATCAGGTCGGGGGTGAACTGGATGCGGCGGAAACCGACCCCGAGCAGCCGCGCCAGCACGCGCACGATCAGCGTCTTGGCCGTCCCCGGGACGCCTTCGAGCAAGACGTGACCGCCGGCCAGCAGCGCGACGAGCACGCCGAACGTCGCCGCTTCGTTCCCCGCGATCACGCGTTCGAGCTCGGCCCGTAAACGTTGTCCGACCGCAGTTCCGGCGCCGGCCACTCAGCGTTCCTCGCGAATGGCGCGCGCGAGCACCGCACCGGCGATGAGATCGCGGTCGGTCGGAGACTGCCGTTCGGCGAGCAAGCGCAACTGCGTCACGGCCTCGCCGCCGGCGTGCCGCGCGCCCGCCGCCAACAGCGCCAGCGCCGCCCGGCGCGCATGAGCCCGCGCGTAGAGCGCGGCGACCGCGGCGATGAATTCATCCGACGCCGGTTCGCGCGCCACGCGCAAGGTTACCGCCGGTCCCAAGCGCAACGCGCCGCCGGCGAGCGCGATCAAGACGGCCAGCGCAACGCCGCCGAGCGCGACGCGCAGCGGCACGTCGAGCACCTGCCACCAACGGCGATCGACGATCGTGCCGTGCAAACCCTCATCGAACGCGACGCTGCCGCCGGGCCGCCGCGGGCGCGCCAATTCGAACGCCAACCGCGCATTGTCGCCGTGCGCCAGCAGCGCGTTGTCGAACTCATGCGGATCGCGTACGAACACGATCTCGCCGCGCCCGTACGGCGTGCGCACGCCGGCCAGTTGCGGCCCGCGGCCGGTGAACGGGCGCGCGTCGCCGAGCGTGATCAATCGTCCGCCGCGCTGCACCCACTGCGCGAGCGCCGCCACGTCCGCCGGGCCGCGCGCCGCCGCGCCCGCCGGCACGACCGGAGCCGCCGCGATCAGCGTGTCGATGCCCGCATCCAAATCGGCCGGCCGCTGCTCGAAGCGCTCGATCGCAACGCCCTCGCGCTGCAGCAGCAGATACCAGGCCGCATAGCCGCCGCTGCGATAATCGGTCGAGGCGAAGGTGTCGGTGTTCGCCGTTTGCGATCGTCCGGTCAACGCTGCCACGAGCACGAGGCCGGCCAGCACCAGCAGCGCCGGGAAAACGTCGCCCCGCCGCATCACGCCGCCTCGCCGAAAGCCGCGGCGTACGCCGCGCGCAGGCGCGCGAAACGGTCGGGCGTCGCTGCGCCGGCCGCAAACAGCGCGGTCGTCGCTTCGCGCTCGAACGCGTCGAATGCCGCGTCGTGCAGCAAACGCCGCGCTTCACCCGGCGTGCGCGCGGGATCGAAGCGCAGCCGTCCGCGTTCGTCGAGCGCGTGCAGCGCGGCCCGAACCAGCAACGAAGCCGCAGCGTGCCAGCGCTCGGCGCGCGCCGCGGCCAGTGCTTGGGCGAACAGCTCGGCGCTCGTCGGCGCGCGCTCGAGCCGCACCTGACGCCCCGGCGCGGCCTGACGGCGACCCGGCCGGCGCACGAACCACACGACGAGCACCACGGCCGCCGCAACGAGCACCGCCGTGCCGATCACGACGCTGAGCGGCGTTTGCGCGCCGAGCGCATGCCCGATCGCACGCAACAGTTCCACCAACCGTTGCCCGAGCCACGCGAGGACGCGATCGAGGAAATTCGGTTGCGGCGTGCCGTCCGACGTCGTTCCGTGAAAGCGCGGATCGGCCACGATCGCGCGCGCGACGTCGCGCGGATCGCCGTGCGGCCAGACCACGTTCAAAGCGCCGGCGACGGCGCGGCGGCAGCTTCCATCAAGTCGGATCCCTCGCGCCGCAACTGCACGTCGCGCACGTAGAGCAGCACGAACACCAGGGTCACGCCGTTGAGCATGACGCCGGCGCTGGCGGCGAGGATGCCGTACAGCAGCGTCAGATGCGTGAGGTATTCGGCCAGGCCCGCAAACGCGAGGATCGCGAGATCTCCGAACCAGCTGATCGCGACGACGGCGAGCGCCACCCCGAGCGTGCGCCGGAAGAGCGGCCGGTCGAGCGTGCGGCGCAACCCGCGGCCGATCGCGCGCACCGGATTGCCGTCGTCGAGCGCAACGCTGATCGTCGCCATCAGCCAAGCGATGACTCCCAGCGCCGCAACGACCATCGCCGCCACGAACGCGACGAGCGCAACGATGACGACGGCGATCACCCCGACCACCCGGGACAGAAACGTCAACACGGAAACCGCAAGGACCGCAAGCGCGACGGCGATGACGAAACCGAAAGCCAGCACCGCGCCGATCGCCAAAAATGCGATCGCGACGACGATCTGCGGTAGCCAGCGCCGCACGGCGACGCGATACGCCGATGCGATGGTCGGAGCAGTGCCGTCGAAAACACCCGCGGCGTAGACGATGATCGCCGTTTGCGCCAGCGGATAGGCGAAGAGCCACAGCAGCTGCGCGAACTGCAACGACCCGCCGGGCAGCGTCGAACGGTTGATCTGGCTCAAGAGCGCCGTGCGGTCGACCGTGTCGCCCGGGGGCAATGAGAAGAGCTCGCCCAAGATCTGGATCACGTGCGTGAAGCTGGGCCCCGCCAAGGCGCTCAGCACGCCGGCCGGAATCGCGATGATCCCCAAGATCACGAACAGCGGAACGAACCGCCGCACGTACGTGGCGATGGCCCGGTCGAGGATCTCGCCGATGGTCATCAGCCGAGCGTCATAACCCGTCACCCTAGTCGAGCGTTCGGTCGACCGGCCTGCTCACCTCCGGCGCGGAAGCACCGGCGCCACCGCCGAAGAGCGGGCGATGCTGGGCACGGTCGTGAGCCTCTACCGCTATCCGGTGAAGTCGCTGCGCGCCGAGCGGCTCAACCATGCCGACGTGCGCACCGACGGCTTCGCAGGCGACCGCGGCCGAGCACTCTTCGTGAGCACGCCCGAACACGCGCGCACCGGCAAGACCTACCGCGGCAAGGAAAACCGCCTGCTCCACACGGTCACCGCGGTCGAAGCCGCGATCGAGATCGCGCAGCGCGCCGGCGTCACCGTCGACGCGGAGGACGCGGCACCCCACTACTACGACCTCGAACCCGTCTCGATCGTCTTCGACCACTGGCTACGCGATCTAGAAACACTGGCCGGCCGCAGCGTCGACCCGCTGCGCTTCCGCCCCAACATCGTAGCCGCATCAGCCCCGCAGTTCACGCTCATGGAGCACGCCCTGGTCGGCACGCGCCTGCACATCGGCAACGTCGCCCTCGACGTCGTCTCACCGATCACGCGCTGCGTCACCCCCAGCTACGACGTCGCAACGGGCGACCCCGACCCCGCCCTGCAACGCACGATCGTGACGCAACGCGGCAACATCATGGGCGTCTACTGCCGCGTCGCAATCCCCGGCACGATCGTGCCCGGCACCGAGATCGTCGAAAGCTAAAGCGAGCGCCGCCCCTCGATCGCCTTCGCCAACGTCACCTCGTCGGCATAATCCAAATCCCCACCGATCGGCAACCCATACGCAAGCCGCGTAACCAGCACGCCCAAAGGCGACACCAAGCGCGAAAGATAGAGCGCCGTAGCCTCCCCCTCAGCATTCGGATTGGTAGCCACAATCAATTCCTCAAACCCATGAGCCCCAATCCGTTCGACCAGCTCCTTGACCCGCAACTGCGCCGGCCCAATCCCATCCATCGGCGAGATGAGCCCGCCCAACACATGATAGCGCCCGTTATACGCCGACGTCCGCTCGAGCGCATAGATATCTTTAGCTTCACCCACCACGCAAAGCAGCTTAGAATCCCGCCGCGAATCAGAACAAATCGCGCACGGATCCTCTTCGGTAATAGAAAAACACTGCGAACACAACCGCACCCGATCCTTGAGCGCAATAATCGCGTCCGCCAACAACTCCGCATCCCCCCGCGGCTTATTGAGCAAATGAAACACCAGCCGAGCCGCAGTCTTAGGCCCAATAGTAGGCAACTTAGAAAACTCGTTGATGAGCGCCGCAACAGGCCCAGCAACCCCATTACGCATCTAACGGAGCGAAGGAACGCCGCGTTGCTGCGCGGGGGCGTGTGAGGCGCTGCGGCGTTCCTTCGCGGCCCTCAAGAAAACCCAGGAATCTTCATCCCGCCCGTGAGCCTTCCCATCTTCTGCTCACTAAGCGCCTTCGCTTTGACGATCGCATCGTTCAAAGCCACAACCACAAGATCTTCAAGCGTCTCAACATCATCCGGATCAACGGCTTCCGGCTTGATCGTAAGCTTCGTAACGCGAAACTCACCGTTGACCGCGCACGTAACGACGCCACCAGCAGCGGTCCCTTCGACGACGGTATTCGCGAGCTCGTCCTGCACGCGCGCCATCTCTTGCTGCATCTTCTTGAGCTGCTGCATCATCTGGGCCTGATTCACGGTGATGTCCTTTGCTGTCGAGTGCGCATCAGAGGAGCCGGTCGAACGCGTACCGCGCGACGTCGTCGGGATGCTCTTCGGGGAGTTCGCCGTCCGCCGCCGGATCGCTCGCCGCCGGAGCGGCCGGCGCGCCGACGACGACCCGCACCTCGATCGGCCGTCCGATCACGCCGTCGACGGCGCGTTTGAGCACGTCGAGGCTGCGCTTGAGCGTTTCCCCGCCGGTCGAATCGGGCATGCGCAGCGTGATCGCGTCGTCGGTTGCCGATTCGATCGTCGCCCGGCCGAGCGAGGCGGCCATCGACGGCTTCTCGCTCTCGGCGCGCGCGCGGACGTTCGCCCACAACGAGCGCACCTTGGCCGGCGTCAGGGCGCCCACGACCGGAATGGCCGGCGCGGACCGCGCCGGGGGCGGTGACGGTGCCGGTTCCGGCTGGGGTCGCGGCGCCGGCGGTGGCGCCGGAGCAGCGGCGCGGCGGGCCGGCGCCGGCTGATGCGCCGGAACCGCTGCGGGCGGCGCGACGCGGGGCGGCGGCGCCGGCACCGGCGTGCCGCCTTCGAGCGCGGTGACGCGCGCGGCCAGCGCGTCGAGCGCCGGATCCTCGGCCTGCAGGACGAAGCGCAGCAGCGCGGTCTCGAGTTCGAGCCGGGCGTTGCCGGAGTTGCGCGCCGACCCGAGCGCGTCGCCGAACAGGCGCAGGGCGCGCACGATGCGCGCTTGCGGCACGCTCTGCGCGCGGGCGGCCGCGGCCGCGGCATCGTCGGCCGCCAGATCGCGCGCGAGCAATTCCGGATTGACGCGCGCGACGAGCAGGTGGCGAAACTCCCCGATCAGCGCGCGGATCAGCCCCGGCATGTCGGTGCCGGCATCGCTGGCGTCGTCGATCGTGCGCAACGCCGCGGCCGCATCCCCGTCGAGCGACTCGTCGCGCAGCGCGAGCGCGAACGCCCGTCCCGTCTGGCCGAACGCGGCGTCGACGGTGGCCGCGTCGACGTGGCCGGCACCGAAGGCCGCGACTTGTTCGAGCATCGTCAGGGCGTCGCGCAAGCCGCCGTCGGCGCGGTAGGCGAGCGCGCCCAGCGCGGCGTCGTCGATCTCGATGTTCTCGCCGTCGGCGATCTCGCGCATCTTCGCGATCATCACCTCGATCGGGATGCGCCGGAAGGCATAGCGCTGGCAGCGTGAGAGGATCGTCGGCGGCAACGCTTCGGGCGAGGTCGTCGCGAGGATGAACACGACGTGCGGCGGCGGCTCTTCGAGCGTTTTCAGAAACGCGTTCGCGCCTTCTTTGGTCAGCATGTGCGCTTCGTCGATGATGTAGACTTTCGAACGCATCACCGACGGCGGAAATTTGACCGCGTCGCGCAGCGCCCGGATTTCATCGATGCCGCGATTGGACGCCGCATCGATCTCGACGACGTCGAACGCCGTGCCGTCGAGGATGGCCGTGCAATTGGCACAGGTGTTGTCGGGGGTCGCGGTCGGACCGTTCACGCACTCGATGCAGCGCGCCAGGATCTTGGCGGCCGAGGTTTTGCCCGAACCGCGGGGTCCCGAGAACAGGTAGGCATGGGCGAGCTTCCCCGTCTCGATAGCCGTTGTGAGCGTGCGCACGACCGCATCCTGACCAACCAAGCTCGCGAAGGTCAGGGGACGCCAGGTACGATAGAGGGACACCGGCGGTGGCTTCGGACCGGAGTCCGCCCATCCCGGCCTGCGCAACCGTTTGAGCGGGGCCAAGTAGGGGAATATACCGGCCGTCGATTGGCGACGGCGTCGCCCCCTTTTAGGAAGGGGGCTTCGAACGTCGCCCATGATCATCGTTTGGGAGAGTCCCGTGGATCTCTACGCTGCGCTGCGCGAGCGTTTTGGATACGACACCTTCAACCCCGGCCAGGAGGAAGTGATCACCCGCGTCCTGGCCGGGGAGGACACGCTGGCGATCTTGGCCACCGGAGCCGGCAAGTCGCTGTGCTACCAGTTGCCGGCCCTGATGCTGCCCGGCACCACGGTCGTCGTCTCCCCGCTCATAGCGCTGATGAAAGATCAGCTCGACATGCTCGAGTCGCACGGCGTGCGCGAGACGGTCGCCCTCAACTCGACCTTGAGCGAAGATCAGGAAGCCGCGGCGCTCGCGCGCATCGCGTCGGGCGCGATGAAGATCGTCTTCGTCACGCCGGAAAAGCTCGAGGACGACGCGTTCGTCGCGATCCTGCAGAGCCTGACCGTGCCGCTGTTCGTCATCGACGAAGCGCACTGCATCAGTCAGTGGGGCCATGACTTCCGGCCGGCCTATCTCAACCTCGGCCGCGTGATCAAGGCGCTCGGCGGGCCGACCGTGCTGGCGCTGACCGCAACCGCCACGCCGGCGGTGCGCGAGGACATCCTCGCGCAGTTGGGCGTACCCGACGTGAAGCCGATCGTGCGCGGGTTCGACCGCCCGAACTTAATCTACAGCGTGCGCCGCGCCGAGAACGAAGCGGGCAAATTGCGCGCGCTCAAAGCGCTCTTCGAGAACAACGCCCTGGAAGGCACCGGGATCATCTACACCGCGACGATCAAGAATGCGCTCGAGGTGCAGAAGTATCTGCAAGATCAGCTCGAGATTCCGGCCGCGGTCTATCACTCCAAACTGCAGAAGCACGATCGCGTCGCGGTGCACGAGTTGTTCATGCAAGAAGCGATCCGCGCGGTGGTCGCGACCAACGCGTTCGGTCTGGGCATCGACAAGCCGAACATCCGCTTCGTCGTGCATTACGATCTGCCGGGCTCGATCGAGGCCTACACGCAAGAGGCGGGGCGCGCCGGGCGCGACGGCGAGCCGTCGAAGTGCATCCTGGTCTACCGCATGAGCGACACGCGCGTGCAGAACTACTTCCTCACCGGCAAGTATCCCGACATCGAGGAAGTGCAGCGCGTCTTCGGCACGCTCGAGATCTTCGGCATGCAGGAGGGCGGCGTTTCGCTCACCGACCTGCGCAAGATCACGCAGCTGCCGCTGACCAAGCTGAAAGTCGTGCTGGCGCTGCTGAAGAAGGCCGGCTTCATCGAAGCGTCGGCGCGCGCGAAGTACGTGCTGGCGCGGCACGCCAGCCGCGAGGCGGTGCTCGATCTGGCGAATTACGAGACCAAGAAGCGCTACGACCAGTCCAAGCTCGCGATGATGCTGCAGTACGCCGAAACGACCGGCTGCCGGCGGCGCTTCATCCTGAACTACTTCGGCGAGAATTTCACCGCCGACTCGTGCGGCGCATGCGAGAACTGCCTGCAAGGGCGCCGCGACCAATCGATTTCCGGCTACGGCATCGCCGACGTCGTGTATCATTCGAAGTTCGGGCAAGGCACGGTCGAGCGCGCCGAGAAGGACCTCGTAACCGTATTGTTCCCGGCCGTCGGGTACAAGACGTTGCTGGCATCGGCCGTGTCGCGCGAGATGAAGATCGCCTAAGTCCGCGGCCTCGGTTTCGGGGGGTCCGTATTGCACCGTGCGTTCGCGGCGCTCGCCGTGGTGGGGTCGTTGGTCGCCGTACTCGCCTCGACGGTGAGCGCGCAGGTCAACCCGCCCGTGCCGGCGCCGACCGGCCCCGTGAACCCGGCGATTCCGGGGCCCGCCGTGCCGGCCGAGTCGCCCGCTCCGGCGTCGACCGAAGCCTCGCCCGCCCCCGGCGAATCCGCCTCACCCGAAGCGAGCGCGAGCCCGTCGCCGTCGCCGACCCCGACGCAGCCGCCCATCGTCGTCGAGCCGCCGACGCCGTCCGTGCAGCCGGGGCAGACCATCCTCGCGCGCGTCAACAGCGCGGCCGGCACGATCACCGCGACCTCCGCCGATCCGACCATCGCCACCGTCGCCGTCGATTCGGACAAGCGCCAGCTCGCCATCAGCGGCGTCGCGGTCGGCAACACGATCGTGACCGTCGGCGACAGCCGCGGGCTCACGCGCGAGGTCGCGGTGCGCGTCGCCTACGCCGCCGGCGCGGTCGCGGCCGCGCTGCCGCTGCGCGTGACCGGCAATCCGGCTTCGGTGCAGTTCTTGCGCGCCGCCGCGATCGACGCGGCCGAAGCGGCCGCCACGCTGCGGCCGGGGGCCCGCATCTACGTGCCGGCCGATGCCGTCATCGTGCACGCGCCGCTGGCGCCCGACGATCGCATGGAGATCGACGTTCCGGTGCAGATCCTCGGCGACGCTTACATCACGGTCAGCGGAACGACGCGCATCGCGCTCGAGAACGTGGCGCTGCCCCGGCTGGCGCCGCGCCGGCTGTTGGTGAGCGACTATCCCGAACGCCTGACCGCCGACGGCGTGCTGTTCACCGCCACGATCGACCGCACGGCCTCGCAGCGCTTCCTGTACTACCACTTCAATCCGGGGACCGAACCCGAGCGCCGCGTCTTGGTCAAAGCGACCAACGGCGCGGCGACGCCGGCCGTCTTGCACGTGATCGCGGCGCTCGCCGGACCGGGCGCGAACGAGATGGAGGTCGGCCACAACGCGACGCGCACGTTCCTGGTCCGCGCGCGGCGCAACGAAGGCACGATCGTGACGATCCCGCCCGGCGCGACCGTGAACATCGTCAACCACGATCTCCCGCCGAACGCGGTCGTCAACGGCATCCTGCAGCTGCGCGAGATCAGCGGCGATCCGCTCGACATCGCGGTGGTGGCGCAGCACGCCGACGCGCCGCTCGACCAGTCGGCCGACGCGGCGAATCTGCTGGCCGGCGGCGCGCCGCACGCGCGCGGCGTCTACCCGGTGCCCGAGTTCTTCTCGGACTACACGTTCTTCACCGACGCGCCGCCGCTCGAGATCCCGATCGGCCAGCTGCCGCTGCCCAACCTGCGCGAAGGTGAAGCGCTCTCCGGCGATTACGGCGTGATGCAGTCGGTGCGCGTCGTGATCGTCAACACGTCGCGCTTCGGCCAAGCGATCGCGCTCTACGCCAACCCGCGCGGCGGCGACGCGACCGGCACGTTCATCATCGACGACACGCTCGTGCAAGCCCATCGCCTGGCGGCGTTCTCACGCTACAAGATCTGGCAAGAGACGATCGCGCCGGGCACCTACCGCACGCTGCAGGTCACGACGATGCCCGAAGGCGGATCGTCGTACCCGTTGCGGTTGGTCTTCGCGCAAGACGACGGCAGCGTCGCACCCGGCGCGCCGGGCTCGCCGGTGTATTGATCGCGCTGACGCCTCGCGCGAGATACTCAATTCGATCTCAGATCTCGGGCCCTACAATCCAGCACTTGTCTCTTAATGCTTGCGCAGCGCGCTTCCGCTCCTTGCTTCCCCCTGGATGTATACAGTCTGCGTGTTCTGATCGAATCCCCCGATCGGCCGGGCATGGGTTGACGACAAAACCGAGCCTGCGTAAATCCGATTCTCTCACGGCCACGAGCGTAGAGCCCTCGAATGCATGACGAAGCTCCAATATGTCGGAACGCTCGGCAAAGAAAATCGAGAACGCGCCGCCATCGCTACGCCGGAAAACGCCGCTCGAGACAGTCAGTGTCCCGTCCGCGTCCTTAATGATTTGGCTAGGGTGCACGAATCGCCAGACGACGCCCCGCCGATCGTCCGACTCCAATCGTCTTAGGCGCTTAGCCCTAGGGTCTCATTCCGCTTATTTACGTATAACGTTTGCAACAGCGCGGGTACCTGCGCTGCTCGAATTGTTCCCTCAAGGTCTTCGTGCCCACGAGACACCAAGAACTCTATATCTCCGAGCGGCGAAATCTCAAAGTCGACGCCTAGGTTGTCGGTACAAACTTCGATGAGCGCTCCGCCAGCATGACTGGGAACGACTTGCGGCACAAATCCCGCGATCGCGGCAAACGCGCGCAAAACTCTTTGCGCAGATGCACTCGCATCCGCAGTCATCGCCACACCGCCTTCGTGGTCCCAATCTAAGGGAAGGCGGCGGAATTCGGCAAGCCGTGCAAATTCCTCGTGAACGAGAGTCAAAAGGTCCGGCGTGACAGCGAGTATTTGATCGTCGAAGCCATTAGGAAAGGTTGGCGGCGGTTGACTTGGTCGCCGAAGGTCGAGTGACGTGAGTACGTCAACGATCGTACTACTCATTTTGTGGTCCCCATGTCTGTTGAGCGTTTTCGCTAGTAACGGACTGGAAAGTTTCGATCAACACATCGTGAAGGTCGTCAAAGTGGTCCGCAGGGTCGCTCGAGTGCGGCGCATTGCGTCCAACGACGATCGTCAATTGAGATACCCGCTGATTATCCTCAACCCGAAGGCCCGGTTGTAGCGATAGAGCGACATCGACACCGCGATCCGGGAGGCGGTACGTAGTGTTTATAGTGATGTCGGATTGCTCAACGCCTTCGGGTGGCATCCAACTGGTAAACAACTCGCTCGGGCGAACGGCAGCGTGCGGAACAACGTTCACATACGCCAACTGATATCGAGACAATACTGGGAGCGGAATTCCAAAGCGGGCGAGTACAGAGCAAAAGGCGCCCCAGTCCTCTCCGAAACGCGAGCGTAACGCACCGTAATGCGGATAGAGGTTCTCCGGCGGCCATTTGCGCCAGTTTACGAAAAACAGATTGTCCTGCACCTGAATCAGCTGCGTATTGTTAGCCGAAAAATAGAGCCCGCGGGTAAGGGGCACGGCGGAAAAACGAAAGGCCAATCCTGGGGTCGGCATCGACAGCGGCGGTGCAGCCTCGAAGCGCGGGTACCGGGTCTTCACGGCTTCGAGGACCTCCCCGAAAAGGTGGACGTCCCAGCCCGGAAGAGGTGCAAATCCAACGCCCACGGACGTCTCGCTCACCGGCGGATCGCGGTAGTCGATTTTCACGCCGACGCACACCTTCGCTGCGGCAAGCAAGCCCTCATGCACATGTTATCGACAGTTTACCCACAGGCCGTCATGACGATAGATCGAGCCCATACTGATTCCCGCGTCAGCTTGCTGCCTCAGCCGGCTTGACTTTGTGGCTCGCCGTAGATTCCCATCGGTGCCCCCAAAAGCATCAGGCTATGCTCTGGTAGATCGCCTTGCACTCGGCCGCCGCGCGCGACCAGGCGAAGCGTTCGACTGCGGCCGCTCGCGCCGCGGCTGCGCGGCGCTCCGCAGCGTCGCGGTCGGCGAGCAGCGCGCGCACCGCGTCGACCCAGCCGGCCGCGTCGTCGGGATCGATCAGCGGCGCATCGCCGCCCGCGACCTCGACCAGCGACGACGAACGCGCGGCGATGACCGGCAAACCCGCGCACAGCGCCTCGGCCACCGCGTAGCCGAAGCCTTCGTAGCGCGAGGGCGCCAGCGCCAGCGCGGCTTCGGCGTAGAGCGCGTCGAGCTCGGCGCGCGCGACGTAGCCGCGCACCGCGACGCGCTCGCCCAAACCCAGTGCGGCGACCCGCGCGCGCACCTCGTCGAGGTAGGGCGTCGGCGGACCCACCGCCACCAGGTCGAGCTCCGGCACCGCGGCCAGCGTCTCGACCGCACGCAGCAAATTCTTGCGGCGTTCGACCGTGCCGGCGACGAGCGCGAACGGCCGCGCGCGCGGGCGGCGAGCGAGCGCGGCGAAGCGCTCGTCGACGCCCGGATACACGACCTGGACGTTTTCGCGCGGGCCGGCCAGCTCGAGAAACTCATCGCGTGCGAACGCCGAGTCGGTCATGATCGCGGCCGCACCGCGATAGAGCCGCTTCATCAGCCCGCCGAAGTACGCGCGCGCGTAGGCCCGCGTATGCGCCTGCACGCGCAGCCACGCCATGTCGTGCACGGTGACCACGACCGGCAGCGTGCGCACCAGCGGCAGCGTTCCCGAGGCCGCGTGCAGGACGCCGGCGCCGCTGCGCGCGGCGAGCCACGGCAGCAGTAGCTGATCCCACACGACGCGCCGGTCGAAGCGCCACGGATCGAGCGCCGGGAACTGCAACGTTCGCACGTCGATGCCGGCCGCCGCGAGGGCGCGCGCGAGGTCGCGCTGGTAGGTGCCGATTCCGGTTGCGGTGCCGACGGCGAGCTGCGCGTCGAGCGCGACCCTCACCCGTTGCAGCGCGCGAACGCCGCGCGCACGTCGGGCGCATAACCCGTAGCGGGCGTCGCGACCGTGCGATGCTGGCCGGCCGCAAAGGCGCGCGCTTGCGCCAGCGCCGCGCGCGAGGCCGCGCACTGACCGAGGCCGGCCGCCGTCACCGCCACGCCGAGAAACGCATCGACGCTGTCGGGCACGACTTCCGTCGCGCGCTGGTAGGTGCGCTTCGCCACCTCGACGTCGCCGTTACGCAGTGCGGCGAAGGCGTAGTTCAGCAAATACTTCTCGTCGTTGGGCGCGCGCGCCAGCGCGCGGGCGAACGCGTCGACCGACGCGCGGTCGTAAGCCGCGGCCTGGGCCGGATACCGGCGCGCGGCGGCGGCGGCGATGCCGCCCTCGCGCCACTCGACTTCGGCCGTGATCTCCGGCGCCTCGCCGTTGGCGACGAGGCGCGCCTCGAAGTCGCGCACGAGCGCCAGCGCGGCACGCGGATCGCGGTCGCCGAGCGCGTCGATCGCGCCCTCGGCGGCGATGAAGTCGCCGGCCGCGGTGAAGTCGCGCAACGCGCCGGCCGGATCGTTCGCTAGCATGGCGGCGCGGCCGCGCAGATCGATCACGTCGCCGCCGGTGCCGAGCGGCGCCAGCAGCGCAACGGCGCGCGCCGGTTCGTCACGCACGATCGCGCCGCGCGCGAGCGCGACGCGCACGGCCGGGATGCGGTCGAGCCCGGTGCGTTCGGCCAGCGCGAACGGCCAGTCGCCGGCGAGCGCGCGCGGCACCGACGGCAGCACGGCCAGCGTGCCGTAGAGCCCGTCGGCGACGAGCTGCGCGGCCAGCGCGACCAGCACCACGAGCCCGGCAAGGGCGGCGAACGACGCGCGCGCGCCGCTCAAAAGCGGATCGTGAAGTTCACGTCCTCGCGATTCGCAGACAGGTTGAAGCTCGACAGCGCGGCGTCTTTGTAGGTCGAGTTGCGGAACGTGAGACCGATCGAGCTCGAGGTCTTGGGAACGCTGTAGTTCAGCCCGAAATCGAGCTGGTCTTTGGTGCCGCCGATGTTCTGCTGCAGCGTGGTGCCGTACGAGCCGAAGTAGCGCTGATCGCTATACCGCGTGTTCAACTGCACGTCGTGCGTCAACGGCAGCGACACGCCGGCCGCCAGCATCGTGTGGTAGAGGTTCACGTAGTTGGGATAGTACACGACGCTCGACGCGCCGGCCGCCAGCTGGTAGTTCGCCAGCGCACCGGCATCGTAGCTCGCGGTGCCGGGGTTGTACGGAATGTAGGTGTAGCCGGTCGTGTCGTTGCGCCTGAGGTGGTCGAGCGTGCCGGAAAGGTTCACGGAAACCGCGCCCAGGCCGAACGTCGCGCCGGCGTCGAGCTTGTCGAACGTCGCCCGCACGCCGGACGGATACTGCGGCCCGAAGGTGCTGGTCGCGTTGGCGTTCGCTTGCAGCTCGGAGAGATGCTGGCCGAACAACCGGCCGTCGATCGCCAGGCCCGCGATGCGCACCGGCACGCCGAGCGTCAGCGACGGTCCTTGCGTGTTCGGCGCGAACGCGCTGTAGAAGTCGGGGCCGCCGGCGACGAACGGGTTGAACACCGGGTAGATGAACGTCAGCGCCGGATTCGACGCGGTCGCCGAACGGCCCGGCGCGAGCGCATTGATCGACGCGTCGAAGGTTTGGTTGATCCCCAGCGTGTTGGCGAAGCCGAAAAACTGCGGGAAGAAGTCGCCCGAATAATCGGCCCACGTCGGCGGCGCGTTGCCGAAAAAGCGCACCGGCGCGCCGTCGAGATAGTTCGTTCCGATCGACTGGTACTGCAGCGTCGCTTGCGCGCGCCCGAAGCTCAGCTTGAGCCCGGCAACGCCGGCGTACGCGCCGGTGTAGGCCACCAGTTGCTGATCGGGCGTCGAGCGGCTGCCGGCGACTTCCCCGAACAGGAGCGGCGCCGTCACCGCGGCGTTGCTGCGCGCAAAGGCCAACGGCAATTGAAAGTCGAGGCCGAAGACGCTGTCGCTGACCGCTCCGAAGTCGCCCGCCGGATACGCGTCGGGGCCGATATCAACCGCCCCGGGGGTCGTGCCTTGGGGCAAGTTTTCGTCCCACAAGCCGTGCAGCGTCAAGCCGACTTCCGCGCCCGGCAGACCGGCGAACTGCTGGTTGATGCGCACGCCGGCTTGGTAGCGCTGCGGGAGCACGTTGTTGCTGTAGCTGAGGCCGGTGTAAGCGATCGCGACGTGCGCGCCCGGCGGCAGCGGGATGGCGAACACGACCTCGTTCGTACTGTCGATGTACGTGAACTGCGGCGACCGCGCCGGTCCGGCCGGCGTCGAGTACGAGAGGATGCCGACGCTTCCCGCCACGGCTTTCTTACTCAAATACACCGCTGCGAGCCCACCCGGACCGGCGGTGAACGAGTCGATCGTGGGTCCCGAACCCGTTTGGAGGAGGCCGCCTTGCGGGGGTACGACCGGCGCGAGATACGAGTTGGCGAACGGGTTTCCGCTCGCCGTGGGCAGGAAGCTCTGCGTGTTGAGCAACGTTTGGTCGACGCGCGAGAACGACAGCTGGAACGTCGTCAGCCCGTTGAGGATGCCGCCGATCTCGAAACCGTTGGGAAACGGCTGCGTCGCGTTTTGGTAGACGTTCTGCTGACCCGCGTCGGGAGCGCGATAGGTGAGCCCGAGGCGCGACGAGTCGAGGTTGTCCAGTTGCGCTTCGCGCAGCGTGAGGTTGGTGAACGCGCCGGCCTGCGCGACATCGACAACCACGTCGGGCGAGATCGCGAACTGTTGGCCGCCGTTCGCCGTCGAGCCGTAATCGATCACGTGCACGGGTACCGAAACGGTCACGTTCTCGTCGATCGTGTAGATGAAATCGAAGCGGGCATCGGTGCGCAGCAGCGTCTGCGGACCGGCCAATTCGTCGAGCGGGTTGTTGTCGTCGGGCGAGGTTTCGTACACGTTGACGAATTGATCGATCCCGGTGATCCCGCCGTTCGGCACCGCCGCCGGCGCGTAATACGGCGTTTGCGGGACGCCCGTCGCATTCGGTACGGAGTTCGGCTGCTGGGTGACGTCGCCGAGCGAGCCGTTGCCGAGCACCGTCCCGTGCACGGCGATCGATTGTGCGACGCGCGTGCGCCGGTCGAGCGAAGCGACCGCGTCTTCGAGGCTCGTCACGCGCACGCCGAGCCCGTCGAGCTCGTCCTTGAGCGCGTCGATCAGCTTCTGCAGCGCGTCGAGATCGGTCTTCGAAGCGCTGCCGGCGCCGGCCGCTTCGATCTTCGCGATGACGCGCGCGACGATCGCCGCCATCTCGTAGCGCGTGAGCGGCCGATCGCCCTTGAACGAACCGTCGGGATACCCGTCGATCAGCCCGTCGGCGGAGAGCGTTTGGATCGCCGCGTACGCCCAGTGGTTCGCCGGCACGTCGGCCAACGGCGTGGCCGCGGCGCTCGAGCGCACGCCGGCCAGCGCGCAGGCGGCCAATGCGGCGGCCACGACGACGGCGCGGCGGTCCATCTACGCGGTGGGCCGCAGGTACCGTTCGGCGATCAGCAGCGCGGCGTAATCGTCGATCGGCCGGTCGGGGAGGAGCATGCCGCGCGGAACGAGCTTGCGCCAGCCGCGCGGCGGATGATCGGCAAAGAAACGCGCCCGCGCGCGCAACGTCGTCTCGCGCTCGTCGACGATGGTGAACGGCAACCCCGCCTCGCGCACGACAGCCGACACGACCGAGCCGTTCGTGCCGTGGCCGATCGCCACCATGTCGATCGAAAAATCCGCGCGCAACGCGGTCAGACGCGCGCCGAACTCGTCCAGCGGCACGATGCCCAACGCCAGCGGCGGCGCACCGAGCCGCTCGACCACCGCGTAGCCCACCTTGCGCGTGCCGGGATCGACGCCGAGCAGCATCAGCGGATCGGCTCGAGCTCGACGTCGATCGGAAACGGGCCGCTGTGCGGGTAGAGATCGATCGGCGTCTTGGCAATCAACCGGTAGCGGCCGCGCAGGCGCGGGATCTCACTGGTCACGGCCTGGACCTGCGTGCTGTTGATCAGCGGCGGGTAGAGAAACTGCGGGGGGTAGCCGCGCGCGGCCAGCGTTTGGCCCGCTCGCAGCACCAGCGCGCCGATGTCGACGCTCGGCGCGCCGCCGTTGATGTCGAGCGAGGCCAGCGTCTCGCCCGCGACGGCGAGGCGTTTGTCTTCGAACGACTCGAACGAGAACGAAATCACCTCGCCGCGGAACAGATTCTGCGAAGCGACCGGCAAGAACAAGATCAACGCCTTCGGGTCGGAGGTCTGCTCGCGCGTTTCCTTGAGCTGTTGCAGCAACGCGTCGCGGATCGCCGGCTCGCTCGCCGCGTGGGGATAGGGGCGCAAGCCGATCGCCGGCGTCGTCAGCTGCTGGTTCGCGATGCGCACCGCCGCGTCGAAGAAGCGGCTGAAGTCGTCGAGCTGATCGGCGTCGCTCTTGGTCAGGTCGAACGTCCAGGCCGTGTTCGCGATCAGCGTGAACTTGGGAACGGCAAGGCTGCCGCTGCGCGTTTGCTGCAGCTCCTTCTCCTGCGAGAGGGCCTGGGCTTGCAGCTCGTTGATGCGCGCCGAGAGCGTGCCCAAGCGGAAGAACGCGGTGCGCACGTAGCTCGATGCCGCCAGCGCGCCGAGCGTGACGATCAGCGCGATCAGCATGCCGGTCCCGACCGCCACGATCGTCGACGTGTACTTCGGCCGCAAACCGAAGAGCGTCAGCCGCTTCCGGCCGACTTGGTGACCGACCCGATCGCCGACGTACGCGATCCCGCCGGCGAGCACGATGATGATCAGGACAACCAGCAGCCCACCCATCAGACCGCCGACGCCCGTCGCAGAAGCCACAATCCGATCAAACTGAACAGCGCGTTCGGCGTCCAGGCCGCAATCCCGGCGAGCCACAGCGCCAGACTGCCGAACGAGAGCGCCAGCGCCATGATCACGTAGTACACGAACACGATCACCAGCGCCAGGCCGAACCCGAGCGCCGCGCCGCCGCCGCGAATGCGCCGTATGCCGAGCGGAAAGGCGAAGAGCACGAACACGAACGCCGAAAACGGCCGGGCCAGTTTCGAGGCATACGTCGCGGTGAAGAGGCGGCGCTGCGAATCGCTCAGGGTGGCGTTGTCCAGCGCGTTTTTGATCTCGCCGCGCGAGAGGTTCTCGGGGTCGTTGGCCTGCAGGCTGCGCTTGGCGATCTCGCTCGGCCGCTCGCCGATGTCGACCGACAGCGTTCCGGGCGTCACCATCTTCTCGGACACGTCGCCGGCGTTGAAATGATATGTGGTCGCGTCTTCGAAATTCCACGTCGGCGGGTCGTAGTGCGCGCGTTTGCTGACGATCATCGCCTTGAGTTCTTGGTCGGCGTCGTATTGCAGCACGGTGACGTTGATCAGCGTTTGCGTCGGCGCGTCGAGGCCGCCCGCGATCGTGACCTGCTTGCCGCCGCCCGGCAGGTCGGTCACCGCCGAGAGGTTCGAGGCCGCCGGGGAAACGTGCTCGATCGCCGACTCGCGCAGATATGCCGCCCGGTCGTTGGCGAGCGGCACGAGCGCTTCTTGCATGACCAGCGCGAAGAACGAGACGCCGAGACCGACGACCGCCAGCGGCAGAAACATTCGCGCGAGCGAGACGCCGCCGGCTTTGAGCGCGGTGATCTCGCTGTCGCCCGACAGCCGTCCCATCGTCAGCAACATGCCGAACAGCATCGCCATCGGGATCACGTCGAGCAAGAACGACGGCATCTGCCACAAGAAGTACTCGATCGCGATCCACAGCGAAAGATTCTCTTGGGACACCAGCCGCCCGATCGCGAGCAGCTGCGTCGCGACGAAGATCAAGGTGAACCCGGCGGCGCCGAACAGCACCGGCCCGGTCAGCTCCGTCACGAGATACCGGTCCAGAATCGTCACGTGCAACGGCTCGAGTTCTGCACGCAACAAATGGAGCAAGCGTACCCCGGGGAATGTTTCCCGTGCCGTCATCGTGACGACGCTCGAGACATGGGGGCCCCACGCCCTAGGCGTGGGGGGCGCGGAGCCTGGGGCGGAGCGCCTTTAAACTGCGCGCTCATAGCTTGAAGCCTTCGCCCAAGTAGAATTTGCGGGCGACCGGTGAGGCCAGCACGTCGTCGGCGGTGCCCGAGACCTCGATGCGTCCGTCGTTGAGGATGTAGGCGCGGTCGACGATGGCCAGCGTTTCGCGCACTTGATGGTCGGTGATCAAGATGCCGAGCCCGCGGTCGCGCAACTGACGGATCATCGCTTGGATGTCGGCGACCGCGATCGGGTCGATGCCCGTGAACGGCTCGTCGAGCAGCAGAAACGCGGGTTCGGTCGCGATCGCGCGCGCGATCTCCACGCGCCGGCGTTCGCCGCCGGAGAGCGCGTCGCCGCGCGCATCGACCAGCGAGCCCAAGCCGAACTCGCCCAAGAGCGCCGGAAGGCGGCGTTCGCGCTCCTCGGCTTCGACGCCGTTCATCTCCCAGATCAGGCGCAGGTTGTCGCCGACGGAGAGCTTGCGGAAGATCGAGTTCTCCTGCGAGAGGTAGCCGATGCCGGCGCGCGCACGTTCGTGCATCGGCCGGCTCGTGATGTCGCGGCTGGCACCGGCGCGTTCGAGGTGCACGCTGCCGCCGTCGGGGCGCACCAGACCCACGACCATGTAGAACGTCGTCGTCTTGCCCGCGCCGTTGGGGCCGAGCAAACCCACCACCTCGCCGCGGTGCACGTCCGCGCTGACGCTCTTGACCACCGTGCGCGCGCCGTAGCGCTTCACGAGATCGGCCATCACGATGCGGTCCTGCATCATGGGCGGCGATAGACCCGCACGTTGTCCAAGCGCGAGTCGCCGTCGACCTCGTCACCGACCAGCGTCAGGCCGGACGGCGTCGTCACCACCACGTGGCCGTCGCCGTGGATGCGTTCCGTGGATCCGTCATACCGGAGACGATCGCAGGACAAAACGTTCCCGTCTTGCGATCGCGCGTGCACGCCGCCCGTCATGAGCACGCTTTTATCGGCGCCCGTCAAGACGGCCTCCGGCGCGTCGGCGACGGTTTGCGCGCCGCTGCGGTCGACGAAGGTGATCTGCGGTTGGACGAAGGACCCGCTGCCGCTTGCGGCCTGGCCGCTCACCGAATCGGCGACGAACGATCGCGCGCGCACGACGTACATCGTCCGGTTATGCTTCATCTCGCTGAGAATCGTCGGCTGGCCGGTCCCGCCGCTGCTGGTTACGTGCAGCGGGACGAGCGTCGGCGTCGGGGTCGGCGCGGGAACGGCGGACGGCGCTGCCGGCGGCGCCGGCGGACGGCTGCAGGCGGTCAGGAGCGCCACCAGCAGCAGCTCACGCGGCGGGCGCATCGAGATCCCGTTGCGCGAGCGCGAGCGCCAGCGCCAGGCCTTGCAGCGCCAGCGCGAAGTAGATGCTGATCGTATTCACCAGCACGTGCACGTTGAGGGCGACGAGCCCGCCGGCCAGCGCGTAGACCAGCGCTCGCCGGCGCGGGTCCGCGCCGCGCAGCACGCGCGGGATCTCGCGCACGTAGACCGACCAGCACCACAGGAGGGCGATCAGGCCGACCAGCCCGGACTCGTCGAGATACGCCAACGGCAGGCTGTGCGGATCGAACGCCACCGGCGCCTCGCCGCCCGGCGCCTCGGGCGGGCGCAGCACGTCGTAGGTGCGCCGGAAGGCGAGCGGCCCGACGCCGGTGAGCGGAAAGGCCAGCCACGTGCGCACGCCGGTCGTCCAGGCGACGATGCGCGAGGTGTCGTCGCGCGGATCGTGGTGTTCGGCTTCGCCGGGAGCCGCGACGATCAACGCACCCGCCAGCACCGCGACCACGCCGAGGCCGATCCAGATCCGCCGGCTGCCGGCCAGCAGGGCGAAGAAGGCGAGGCCGGCCAGCGCCGAGAGCACGCCCCAGCGCGAGTACGTCGCGCCGAGCACCAGCAACCCGGTGACCAGCGTGACCCCGGCCAGCACGCGCAGCGGCAGGTTGCGCGTGTAACCGGTGACCCCGGCGGCTAATCCCAGCACGACCAGCAGGTAGGCCGCCAGCTCGTTGGGATTGAGGAACGTGCCGACGGCGCGGCCGTTATTGTAGGCGTAGAGCGCGGCCGGATTGCGGCTGAGGATCATGGCGAGCGCCACGCCCGCCGCGACCGCGGCCGAGGCGAGCCACGCCACCACGATCGTCCGGGTGACGCCCGGCAGCGCCGAGTAGCCGTAGAGCGCGACGCCCACGATACCCATCGCCAGCACGATCAGCGCCAATTCGAACCCGGTCGCCGGGTCGAACCCGAGCAGCGCGGCGGGCACGATCGCCGCACCGGCCAGGAGCTGGGCGAGCACGATCCGCCGCGGCGCCGGCCGCCGGAAAGCGCCCCAGGTGCAGATCGCAGCGGCCGCCAGCATCGCCAGGGCGATCGCGACGGCGCCCGGCAGCGACACCAGGGCCGGGATCGGCAGCCGCACCGGATCGAACACCTCGAAGGTGCCGTAGAGCGGGATCGCCACGTACATGAAGACGATCGCGGCCACGACGGCGCGGTCGGGGAACGTCATGCTCCGGCCGCCGCGACGCCGGCGATCGCCCGCGCGATCGCGGCGGCCCCACCGGCCGGTCCCATGCGCTCGCGTCCGGCGGCCCCCATCCGGGCCAGCCGCGCCGGATCGTTCAGCAGCGTCACGATCGCGTCGGTTGCGGCGGCCGGATCGCCGGGCACCACCAGCATCGCGTCGGCCAGCAACCGTTCCTGGCGCATCCGGTACCAGCCGCCGCGGCGGTCGCCGTCCAGCTCGAGCGCGACGACTGGGACGCCGCAGGCCGCCGCGGCTTCATTGGCGGTGCCGGCCTGACCGATCGCCAGCGTCGCACCGGCGAGGATGCCGCCGATGCCGCCGGTCCACGCGCCCAGGTGCGGATATCGCTCGAACAGCGGTGCGAAGCGCGCCGGATCGAGCGCCGGTGCGAGCGAGAGCACCGCCGCGACGCCGGGGACGCGCGCCGCGACGCGATCCGCGATCTCCAGGATGCGGCCGGCGTCGGCGTACGCGCGTTCGCGACTGCCGGGCAGCAGCGCGATCCGCACCGGTCCCGGCCACGCGTAGCGGCCGTCCTCGACCGGCAGATCCGCGATGACGTTGCCGGGCGCTTCGGCCCGCACGCCGTGCCGCCGCAACGCGTCGGCCGTGACGGCGTCGCGCACGAAGATGCGCGTCGCGGCGGTAATGATCGCGCGTTCCACTAGCCCGTACGGCGCGACGTATTCGCTCTTGGCGGTGCCGACGAAAATCCACGGCCGGCGCGTCAACCGCACCAGCGCCGCCGCGTACGCGTCGCCGACCGCGACGACGGCCGCATAACGTGCGCCGGCGGCGCGCAGAAAACGCAGTTGCGCGAGGAACAAGCCGAGCCAACCGGCGCCCAGATCGCGGGCGAACGCGCGGACGTTGCCCATCGCAACGAGGCCGCCGCTGGGCATCGCGCGCTGCGGTCCCACATCGGCAAAATCCCCTCCTCCGAAACGCTCGCCGACCAGCGCGAGATGGTCGGTTCGCAACGGCGCGAGGGCCCGCAGGTCGTGCGCGATCCGCGCCGCGATCGAGGCTTCGCCGTGTCCGTTCGTGACGAACAATACCGGTCCGCTCACGTCAGCGGCAACAAGTCGAAGGCGGTGATGCGCGCGCGCGCCCCGTCGCGCACGAGTTCGGTGCGGGAGGCGAACGCGCCGTACGGACCGGCATGCACGATCGGCACGCCGTTGACGACCTCCGGCTCCGGCGTCGTGTCGTGCGAATGGCCGCCCAAGATCAAATCGAGTTGCGGAACGGCCGCGGCCAACGCGCGGTCGGCGCGCAACCCCAGGTGCGAAAGCGCCACCAGCGTCACTCCGGCCGGAGTCGTGCGCGCGATCTCCGCGGCAACCGCCGGCGGGTCGAGAAAACGCCAGCCGAACACGCGCTCCCACGGCGAGCCGTTCGGATACTGCGGCACGAGCAGGCCGAAGAAGCGCACGTCCTCGCCGTCGTGTGCGCGCAGTTGCACCTCGGCCGCGAAGGGCAGCGGGCGCCCGCGCACGTCGACCAGGTTCGCGCACACGACCGGGTGGTGCATCTTGCGTAGCCGGCGGCCGACCAAGCCGAAGAGGTAATGGAATTCGCGGTTGCCGACGGCGGTGACGTCGTAGCCGGCCGCATCGAGCTCGTCGACGATCGGTTCGCGCCGGTGGTACACGGTCTGCGAGCCGCGCAGCGAATCGCCGCAGTCGACCAGCAGTCCGGGCCGCTCCGCGCGCAAGCGGCGCAACGGTGCGGCGATGTGCCGCCGGTCGTGCAGATCGGAGGTGTGATAGATCCGGATCATCGTCCGGCCAAGCGCAACGCGAAGCGCGCGCAGCGTTCGAGCGAGTCCGGGCTGCCCAACGCGCCGCGCAAGCGGCGGAAGCCGGCCAGCTGCTCGTCGGCGTCGGTCAGCGCAACTTCCAGCGCATCGGCGAGCGCGCGCGGCGTCGCAGCCTCCTGCAACAGTTCGGGCACGAGCGGCTCGTCGAGCACGAGGTTGGGCAGTGTGACGAAACGCCGGCGATACACGCGGCGAGCCACCTTGGCCGTCGCTTCCGACAACACGTAGAGCGAAACCGTCGGAACCTCGAGCAAGGCCGCCTCGAGCACCGCCGTCCCCGAGGCGACCGCGGCGGCGTCGGCATCGGCCAGCGCTTCGCGCGCCGAACGCACCAGCTGCACGGGCAACGGCGAGCGCAAGCGCAACAGCTCCTCGAATTCCGCATAGGCCGCGGCGTCGACGGCCGCCAGCAGCGCGCTGACGCCCGGGCGCCGCTCGCGCAGCAAGGCCAGCGCGTTGAGCAGCCGCGGCGTATGGCGCCCAATCTCGCCGCTGCGGCTGCCCGGCAAGAGGGCGACGATGCCGCCGCCGGCCGGCGCGCGCGGCCGCGGCGGCCGCGCCGCGATCGTCGACACCAGCGGGTGTCCGACGTAGCTGATCGGCAAACCCAACGACTGGTAGAAGTCGCGCTGATGCGCGAACGCGGTCAGCGGATCGCTCAGCTCGGCGACCGCGCGCGCACGCCGCGCATCGTCGAGCCAGGCACCGGGCGGAAAGTAGTACAGGATCGGCGTCGACGAGCCGAGCGAGCGAATCATGCGCGCGAGCCGCAGGTTGAACGCACCGAAATCGACCAGCACGATCAGGTCGCGCGGATGCGAGCGCAAGGCCACGGCCGTGCGCAACGCCACCGAGAGCAGCTTGGGAATCTTGCCGATCGCGTCCAGCGGGCCCATCGAGGCCCAGCCGGCGTTGCGTTGGGTCAAGCGCACGCCCGCCGCTTCCAGCCGCTCGCCGCCGATGCCGTCGGCGTCGATGACGGCGCCGCACGCGCGCATCGCGCCGATCAGGTCGGTGGCCAGCAACTCGCCCGACGCTTCACCCGTGCTCACGAACACGCGCAGCGGCGCGGCCGTCATTTCAAGATGCCGCGTTCCGACGGAGCTTCGAGAAAGGCCAGCAGCACTCGCCCGGCATCGCTTTGGACCTCGTCGCGCAAGGCGACGATTGCCTGACGCAAGTTGTGGCCCGAGCGGTAGATCAGCTTGTAAGCGTTCTTCAGCTCGGCGATCGTCTCGGCGGGAAAGTTGCGCCGGCGCAGGCCCACGCTGTTCAGCCCGTGCACTTCGGCCGGGTTGCCCTCGGCCAGAAAAAACGGCGGCACGTCGCGCACGATGCGCGTCATCCCGCCGACGAACGCGTAGGCGCCGATGCGAACGTCTTGATGCACGCCGACCATCCCGCCGATGCCGGCGTGATCCTCGACCACGACCTGACCGGCGATCTGCGCCAGATTCGACATCGTCACGTCGTTCCCGATCGTGCAGTTGTGCGCGACGTGCGTGTACGCGAGCAGCAGGCAGTCGTCACCGATGACGGTCGAGTTGCCGGGGCCGGTGGCGCGATGAATCGAGGCGTATTCCCGAATGATCGTGCGGTTGCCGATCTTCGTGAACGACACCTCATCGGCGGCCTTGCGGTCCTGCGAGGTGCCGCCGATCGAGGCGAACGGATGCACGATCACGTCGTCGCCGATCGTCGTGTGACCGTTGACGACGACGTGCGCGAGCAGCACCGATCCCGACCCGATCGTGACGTGCTCGCCGACGATGCAGTACGGACCGATCTCCACGCCGTAGGCGAGGTTCGCCGACGGATGCACGACGGCGGTCGGATGAATCACTGATGCAGGATGGTCGCGTCGTACGCGAAGCTCTGTGCGTCGCCGCCGATCGAAAACATCAGCTCGCCGCTGCACGCAACCTTACCGTCGACCGTCGCTTCGACGCTCACCCAGCCGATGTTGCGCCGTGTGCGCAGCATGCGCGCTTCCATGTCGAGGCGGTCGCCCGGCACGACCGGACGCCGAAACTTCACCTTGTCGATGCCGACCAGATAGACGACCTTACGCGCCATGTCGCCCGGTTCGAGCACCGTCGTGCCGCCGAGCTGCGCCAGCGCCTCGACCATGTACACGCCGGGCAGTACCGGATTGCCGGGAAAGTGTCCGGTGAACATCGGCTCGTTGGCGGTGATGTTCTTGTAGCCGCGCGCGTACGTCATCGGCTCGAGCTCGAGGATGCGATCGATCAGCAGCATCGGGTACCGATGCGGCAGGATCGTCATGATCTCGCGGATGTCGACGATCGCCATCGGTGCTATCCGGCGCTCGCGGCGCTCACCGCGACCCGGTCGACGAGCGCGCGCACCGCGGCGAAATGCAGAGCGTGACCGCTCTTGACCGCGATCACCTCGCATTGCGGATACGCGCCCAGCAAGGCGAAGTCGCCGATGAGGTCGAGCACTTTGTGGCGCACCGGTTCGTTCGCGGCGCGCAGCGCCACCAGCGGGCCGTCGGTGTCGAACACGACCGCGTTGTCGAGCGAGCCGCCCATCGCAAGGCCGCGCTCGAGCAGCGCCTCGACCTCGTGCCGAAAGCCGAACGTGCGGTTGGGCGCGATCGCCGTGCGGTAGTTGTCCGCGGCGCCGTCGTAGTCGAGGTATTGCGCGCCGACCGGCGCCGGGAAGTCGATCGTCATGCGCACGCGAAACGCGGCTGCCGGAAGCACGGCCAGCACGGCGCTGCCGTCGCGAAACACCTGCGGCTCGCGCACGACGGTGCGCGCGCACGCCAGCGGCTGCTCGAGGATGCCGGCGGCGTCGATCGCGGCCGTGAACTCGAGCGCGCTGCCGTCCGACGCCGGGATCTCCGGACCGTCGACCGCGATCAGCGCGTTGGTGATGCCGGTGCCGGACAGCGCGGAGAGCAGATGTTCGACCGTCGACACGCGGTGTTCGCCCAAACCGAGCACCGTCGCGCGGCGCGTGTCGACGACGTAATCCGGATGGGCCGGAAACTCGACCGCGCCGTCGAGTCGAAAGCGCAGCCCGCTACCGGCCGGGGCCGGCAGCACGCGCACGCTTGCCGCGCGGCCGGTATGTAACCCCACGCCCGAAAATTCGATCGCGTTGCGGAGCGTTGCTTGATTCTGCAGGATTCAATGCTCGCCGGGATGCTTGGGATGCTCGCTGCGCTCGCCGCTTCCACTTTGGCCTTCGGCCAACGCGATGGTGCGCGAGCGTTCGAGCGCTTCGACGCGTTCGTAGAGTTTCGGAAGGCGCCGCAGGGACGCCTGTACCCGCAAGTTTTCCCGGTGCGCGCGCGCCGGCGAGCCGCTCACGGTCGCGCCGGCATCGACGTCGCCCCACACCTCGGCGCCGGCGCCGATTTTCGCGCGCGAACCGATCGTGAGATGTCCGGCGAAACCGCTCTGACCGCCGATCTGAACGTAGTCGCCGATCGTCGTCGTGCCGGCGAGACCCGTCTGTGCGGCGATCGCGGTATGTTGCCCGATGCGGCAGTTGTGCCCGATCTGGCACAGATTGTCGATCTTCGTGCCGTTGCCGATCGAGGTCACGCCGGTCTGCGCGCGGTCGACGCACGTGTTGGCGCCGATCTCGACGTCGTCACCGAGCTCGACGATGCCGATCTGCGGGATCTTCTGCAGCGTGCCGTCGAGAAACGCCCAGCCGAAACCGTCGCTGCCCACTACCGCTTGCGGCTGCAAGACGACGCGATCGCCCAGCACGCAGCGTTCGGCGACGTAGGCACGCGGGTGGAGCATGCACGCCGCGCCGACGCGCGCGCCGGCACCGATCACGACCCCGGCGGCGAGCACCGTTTCGGCGCCGATCGTCGCCTGCGGACCGACAGCAACCAGCGGGCCGACGTACACGTCCCGGCCCAGCGTCGCGCTGGGATCGATGACCGCGCTCGGATCGACGTACGGGCCGCGCGGTCGCGGCGTTTCGAGCAGCGCCAGCAGCGTGGCGAGCGCCACGCGCGGCGAGGCCACGGCGACGATCGGTTTCGCATAGGCCGCGGCCGGATCGACCAGCGCTTCAGCGGCCAGAATCGCGGCCGCGCGCGAGCCGAGCGCGGCGCGCAAGAAACGCTCGTCGGTGGCGAACGTCAGCGTGGTCGCGTCGGCGTCGTCGACGGCCGCAATCCGGCCGACGCGCACGCCGGCATCACCGATCACCCGGCCGCCGGTCCGCTCCGCGATCGCACCGAGCGTGCCGAGATCGGCGGTCACGGAGTAGGCGTGGCCTTCTCGACGATCTGGAGAATCTTTTCGACGTCGGGGGTAATGTCGACGCCGCCGTAACCGACGAATTGCCGGGTGAAGACGTAGCGCAGGTGCTTGTCGCTGGCGACCTGGGCCGCTGCATCGTGCACGTTGTTGGTCAGCTCGGTCTGATTGGTCGCGAAGCGCATCTGCAGTCCGGCCATCTCGCGCTGCTTCTCGCTATCGGAGACGTGCGAGACCCGAATGGCATTCATGTCGGCGTTGAGCTGGTTCTGATAGTTCAGGAACTTCGGCCAGTTCGCGGTCAGGCGCTGGACGTCGACCAGCCCGATGTCGCTCGACGGCGGCTTGGAACAGGCCGTCATTGCCAAGAGCGACGCCGCGAGCGCCGCAAACACGAGTTTATTCATGGAGCGTTTCGATGTCTTTCATAGCGTCGCCGGTGAGATCGACGCCGCCGGCCGGCGCGACCGTGCTGACGACGGTCGAGACGCCGCGCTGCTGCGCGATCGTCTTCACTTCACGGTTGATTTGGGCGACCATCTCCATATACAGGTCCTGGCGCTTCTTCTCGAGCGATTGGATCTCCAGTTGCGCGCTCTGGGTGGCGGCGGCATCGGTGCCGGTCAGGAGCGCGTAGCGCTGCTGGAGATCGGACCGCGTCTTGTTGAAGTCCGCGATCGTCTGTTTCGCGTCGGCCTGAAAGGCCTGCGTGTAGTCGGCGTGCAGCTGCCCGATGCGCCGGCGCAACGCCGGCGGCAGGTTGGGGTTGACCGTCGGCGGCCCGTTGGGCGAAGTGGCGATCAGCGGGCCGTTGCTCGGCGCGAATTCCGTGCGCAGCTGGTCCGAACGCTCGCGGTAGCGCGCGATCGAGCGCTGCCGGATCTGCCCGACCTGCGCGTTCATGTCGCGCTGGACTTGGGCGCGCAACTGGGTCTGTAGCGCCGACAGCGTCTGCGCGTCCTGGTTGTGCAAGGCCGCGACCTGGTCGGATTCCTTGCGGTCGAGCGCCGCGAGCTGGTTGTTCGCGTCGGCGCGCGCCGCGTCGTCGAGCGCGAGGCTCGACAGACGCGTGCGCAACGACAAACGCTCGGCGGCGTCGGCATTGGCCAGCAGCAGCGAAAGCGACGACTCCTTGGCGTTGAGCTCGTCGATCTTCGCGCGGTAGGTGCGGTCGGCGCGGGCTTCGAGCGTGTGTTCGGCGGCCGTGATCTGGGCGCCGTCCTGCGCCTCGAGCTGCTTGCGGTACGCGTCGAGATCGCGCTGCGCCTGCGCGCCCGCTCCGGCCGCCTGGCTGCGCGCGGTGCCTTCCATTTGGGACTGGATCGCGGCCACGCTCGGGCCGCCGGTCGCGGCGGCACCGCGCAGCGCCGCGGCGATCGCCGCGTTCTCGCGTTCCTGGTACTCCTTACTCTTGGCGGCGAGCAGCGCGGACGTCCGTTTGGCGGCAGCGGAGAGCTGCGCCTGAAGACGCGCCTCCTCGGCTTTGAGCTGCGGACCTTCGGCCAGAACGTGCGGCACGAGCCCGCCCAGACTGAGCGCCTGAATGTTGGCGTCGTACTGCGCGAGCTGTCCGAACAGCGGGTGCTTCTTGACGAGATCGTCCATCCGCACGTATCCGACGCGGCCGCCGGCCGCCGGCGTTGCCGGTGCGGGCGCCGACGAACCGCCGCGAGCACAAGCGGCGAGCATCGCGCACGCAACGAGCGCCAGCAGTGGTCGCTTCATGTCACTTCAACGCGCTGGTCACGTCGGCGGTGATGTCGGTGCCGCCGTAGATCACGTTACCGCGGTCGACGACCAGAATGAGGCCGCGCTTCTGGGCCACGCTGGCCATGGCCGCTTCGGTCTTGTCCACCAGCGGTTTCAACGTTTGATTCTGCTTGTCGGTGAGTGCCTTCTGGTAATCGCGCATGATCGCGTCGCGATCGGCTTGCGTCTTGGCGCCCTTGAACTTCGCAGCCGCCTGTTGGTCTTGTTGCGCCTTGAACTTTTGGAAGTCGAGCGCGGCGGCTTTGATCGACGGCACCGCGTCGATCTGCGTCTGGTCGACGTAGCCGACCGTCGACGGCGGCGGCGTATTGACCGGCGGCACCGGCTCGCCGACCCCGGTCAGCAGATCGCGCACGGCCGAGGTGATGTCGGTGCCGCCGACGATCATGATCTGCTTGTCGACCACGATCGAGAGGTTCTTGCTCGAGGCGACCGAGGCGATCGCGACTTGCGCGCGCGCGAAGATCGGCCCCAGCACCTGGCGCTGGCGGTCGGCGATCTTCTGCTGAAACTCGGCGCTGAGCCGTTGCTGCTCGGACGGCGACGCGCCGCGCGCCCGCGCGATGTACTGCTTCTGGAGGTTCTCGCCGAAGCTGTCGAGCTGCGCCTTGGCCGCCGTGAATTGCGGCAGCGACGACAGCGCGGCTTGATCGACGTAACCGATGTCGGCAGTCGTGTCGTCGGCCATCACGGCCGGCGTGGCGGAGAGGATCAGCGCGAGGCCGGTCAGCGCCGCCAAGCGGGAGACGAATCGTTTGCGTGAGCTGTTCATCGTGATTAGAAAGCCTGACCGATACCGAATGAGATATGCGAACCGAGACTGCCTTTGGCGAAATCGAGCCGAAGCGTTCGCAGGCCCAGCTGCGGGATGTCGAAGCGCACGCCGATCCCGGCGTCCGCGTGCCAGGTGAAGTCGTTGAGGTCGGTAGTCGAATTGTCGCTGTTGATCTGCGTTCCGCCGACGATGCGCGTCGCACCGTCGTCCCCGAACAGCACGACGGAGACCTTGCGGTCGGCCGTAACCGGGTAGCGGAGTTCCGCTTGGACCAGCGCGATATTCGTTCCGTAGAACGGATTGGTATACCCGCGCAACTGCTGGTCGGAGAAGGTGTAGAGTTTGTTCACCGGGATGGCACCGTCGGTGACGCCGTAACGGCCATGGACGCCGAACGTGGCGCCCTTGAGCACCGGGAAGAACTTGGCCAGGTCGAAGGTGATTTGCTGGTAGTCGAACGCCGAGCCGAGGGCCGTGTTCGAGAACTCGTCGGTGAGCGACGACGACCAGCCGTTGCGCGGATTCTGGATGTCGTCGCGCGTGTCGACGCCGACGCCGAGCACCAAGCTATGCAACGCATACGGCTTCGAAGAATCGATGTTGGCGATCGAGGGGGCGCTGATGCCGATTGCCGTCGACGCGCTGGTCGTGCTCGCCAACTGCTCCGCGTTGAGGGTCAGCGGGTTGATGTTGTTTTCGCTCGGGAAGAAATACGGCGCCGGAACCGTCGCGTTGGCTTCGACCGATTGCACGTTCAGTCCGAGCGAGGTGCGGAAGTAGTCCGAGAGGCGGCGCCCGAGCGATACGCTGAAGCCGGTCGACGCCGTTTGGTAGGTCGCCGCGATGCCCGGCTCGAGCACGTAGTTGGTCGGATCGGCGGGCACGATCGAGACCGGAACCGGGGCGCCGGCCGGAATCGGCGTTGACGTGATCCCCGGCGCCGGGGCGGGCGTGGCTTGATAGACCGGATAGTAGTTGGTTTGGGCTTGGGTGAAGATCGTCGCCGCGATGCTGTACTTGTTCGAGCGTTCGGTCGTGCCGAGGTACGGCACGCTGAACGAGAGCGACGCGTCACCGACTTGGGAGCCCTTCTCCAACCGGATCGAGGCGCTGTTCCCGGTGCCGCTGATGTTGTTCTGCGAATACGAGATGTTGCCGGTCAACCCGGTACCGGTGATGCCGCCCGAATAGCCGGCGCCGATTTGGGCCGTGCCGGTGCGTTGTTCTTTGACGGTCCACTTCAGGGTGACGTAGGCCGGTTTTTTGGGATCGGGTCCGGGGTTCGACGTCACGTCGACCTTGTCGAAGAAACCCAGGTTGTTGAGCCGGTTGTAGTCGTTGCGCACGCCCGAATCGGTCACCAGCATGCCGGGCTTCAGCCGCAGCTCGCGCCGGATGACGTCGTCGTGCGTGTAGGTGTTGCCGGTGATTTCGATCGCGCCGACCCGCGCGACCGAAATCGCATACCGCACGTCGGCGGTTCCGGCTTTCGTGTCGACTGTCGCCGGATCGATGCCGGCTTCGAAATCGCCGATCGTGAGATCGTATTTCTTGTAGAGATCCTTGAGCGCATCGACGTCTTTGTCGCGCGCTTGCTCGGAATACGCGCTGCCTTCTTTCGTCACCAGCGCTTGCGTGATCAAACGGGCCGGCAGCACCGGATCGGCATCCGGCGGCGGCACGATGACGATGTGCCGCACCGTCAGGCCTTCTTGAATCGTCAGCGTCAGCGCGCCGGCATTGTCGATGTTCACGTCGGTGACGTGCGAGGGCACCTGACCGCCGTACCCGATCTTGTCGTAATACGAATTGATCTTCAAGACGTCTTCTTGATACGTCTTGAGGTTGAACACTTGGCCCGGTGCGGTGTCCATCAGCGCGGTCAACGTATCGGCCGACACCGCGCGGTTGCCGTTGAAGCGGATGCTGGTGACGACCGGGTTTTCAACCACGCGGAACGTCACCGCCACGCCGTCGGGCCGCTGCTTGATCACCGGCGGCGCTTGGTCGGCAAAAAATCCCATGTCGTTGATCGCGCGCAGATCGTCGGAGACCACGGTCGGGTCGAACGGCTGGCCGACCTTCGTGTGCAGGACGGCGAGGATGGCGTCGGTCGGAACGTGGGTGTTCCCGGTGACCGATACGTCGACCACCATCGGCGCGTTGGCCGGCGGCCCGGGCTGGACCGGCGCAGCGGCGGGTGCGGGCGTCGGCGATGCCGCGGGTGACGGGGCCTGCGCACCTACCGTGGCCGGCATGAGGAGGCCGAACAATGCGAGGAGCGCGAGCCCCGTTCGCGGCGCGCGGCCGAACCAATCGAGCAAACTTCTGTCCCTGCGAGCGATGACTGAGGCGCGGGCGAGCGCACCTTGTGGGAACCAACGGGCACGGAACGTGCCGGGTTCCCGGGCCCGAAGTTTATGCCTCGTCTCTGAGATGGCCTTGTGTGCGGCTCGGGTCACGGAGATTCTCCGTAGCGAAAACCGCCGGAGACCCGAGCCGTCTGGATTCGCTTGCAGCGAATCCCTGCGGTTGGGCTTTGCCCAATCCGCCCTCCAAGGGGAGGGTTCGTCGCCTGCCTGCATGGCTAGCGGTACGTCCGGGTGAGCACGAAACTGAAGCCTTGCCGGTCCGAAAGCGGCTGAACGCCGTTGACCACCTCGACCGTGCTGGTGTTCCCGAAGATCGAGTTCGTGAAGTACGGCGTGCCGTTCTGCTGAAAGTAGGTGAAGCTCAGCGTCGTGGCCGGATCGGGTCGCGAGGCGAAGCCGATCTGCGTGCGCACCGGGTAGCTGAGCACCTGCCCGAAGGTCGCGTACACGGCGTGCTTCTTCGAGAGTTGCTGGCGGGCCGTGTACCCGACGCGAGCGCCGTAGTCGAGCGTCAGCTCGAGATCCGTGAGCCCCAACGCTCCGCCGAATGCGTTTTCCAACGGCGAGACCAAACGCTGGGTAAGCTGGGTGTTGAACAAGGAAAATGCCTCTTGCTGGATCGGGACGACGCCGGTTTGGTACGGCGTGACGCCGGGCGGAAGGAACGCGTCGGATTCACCCGGTGCACCGCGCAGCGTGGCCGGCTGCGTCGCTCCGAAGTTGAGCGAGCCGAGCACGGGAAGGTCGACGAGCAGCGCGATGATCTGGGCTTGCGAGTAGGCCGGCTGCGATGCATAGGAGATCGTGTAGCCGTTGGCCGGTCCGGTGACGGCCACGGTGATGTCGGCGCTGCCGATCGCGTTGCGCCCCGGATCCGGGTCGGGATTGTCGACGTGCGCGGTCGCGTGCAAGTCGAGGTTCGGGATGATGCCCTGATTCGGGTCGAACGTCACCGTGGCGTCCTGGATGCGGAACAGGCGCTGGTAGGTCGAGAAGACGCCGCCGCGGGAGGCGGTGAATTCGCCCTGCGCCCGCGGCGCGCGCAGCGTGCCGGTCAAGGTGATGTTTCCGGCCGCTCCGACGTCGATGATCGGCGATTTGATGCGGACGTTCTGCGCCGTCGCGGTCAGGTCGAGCCCCAAATCAAAGGGCGGTGGGCCGCCCGGCGCGGATTCCGCCGGCGCCCCGGCCGCCCGGAAGATCGCGGCGAACGGGATCGTCGCGTTGCTCAGCGCCAGATCGCCGCTGAGGGTCGGGAAGCGCGGACCGCTGACCAGCTGCGCGGTGCCGTCGATCGTCCCGCCGCCGAAGCTCGGCAGGTTGAGCTGCGCGCGCTTGGCGGCGATGTTGATCGCGTAGCCCTCGTTCGGCGCGCCGGCAAAGCCGAGGCTGAGCCGGCCGTCCGCGTCGATCGACCCGGCGCCGACCTGCGCGTGCAGGGCCTGAAGCGCGACCGAGACGCCGTTGAAGACGAGCTGGCCCGAGACGTCGCGGATCGGCGAGGTCTCGAGGTTCGAGACGTACGATCCCTGGGTCAGGCTGACCGTCCCGAGCACGCGCGGCGAATGCACGGTTCCCTCGAGCTCGAGGTGGCCGTCCACCGTGCCGGCGAGCTTCGTCCCCGTCCCCGGCAGCAGCGGGGCCAGCGCGGCCAAGTCGACGCTGTGCGCCTCGGCCGTCACCGAGAGCGGAGCGTCCGGCGGCCCGATCCCCGCCGGATCGAGCGCGATCGGCAGCGACCCGGCGATCACCGCCGACCCGTGGTTGAGGACGAATTCGGCGCTGTCGAGCTTCACCGAATGGAAGTCGCTGTCGAGCGAGCCGATGATGCGCTGGACCAGCAGCTGCCCGTAGCGCGGCCGGGTGAGGTCGAACCCCGCCGCGAGCTGCGGCCGGCCGAGCGTGCCGGAGAGCCGGACGTCCGATTCGAGCGCGCCGGAGACGTCGGCCGGTTTGTGCGGCGCGATCCGCCGGGCGGCCAGCGCGAGGTCCGGGACGGAGGCGTGGACGTGCAGCGACAACGGGTCGGCCCGGCCCCAGCCGACCATGCCGCCGGCGGTGAACGTCACGAAACCCAGATCGGCCGAGGCCGAGTCGATCGAGATGCGGCCGTTCTCGACGTGGGTGGTCGCTTCGGCCGAGGTCACCGGGAACGGCCCGATCTGCCCGCCGGCAACCGTCGCGTGGCCGCCGATGGCCAGCCGCGGGAACACGCCGTCGACGTGCCCGGCGGCCGTGACGCGGCCCAGGATCGGATACGTGAACCCGGCGGCGGGCAGGAAGGTGCCCAGGTCGACCCCGGTCGCCTGAACGTCGGCCGTATAGCGCGCCTGCCGCAGGCTCGCGAGCGCACCCCCGCCGGCCGGCCGGATCGTCCCGGCCGCGTGCATCCCGCCGGCCGCGCCGGCGATCGTCAGGTCGGCGGCGATGTCGCCGTGCCGGGTCGACCACTGGGCGGCAACCGTCCCGAGCGGAAAGCGCCGCACGCGCGCGCCGGAGAGATCGATCCGGCCTTCGCTCGACGTGTGCCGCCCGTCGTTGGCGAAGCGGAAGCTCACGGCACCGGTTCCGGCCAGCGTGTCGCTGGCGTCGAAGTAGTCGTCGAAGTCGGCCAGGTCGACCGCCGGGCTCTCTGCCTGGATGCCGAGCGCACGCGCGCCGACCGAAGCCACGAACGTCGCGTGGGTGGAGCCGACCGTGACCCGGCCGTCGCCGAACCGGATGCCCGCACCGGGTGAGGCCGAGATCAGGCCGCCGGCGTCGCGGAAGGCCAAGCCGTTGTACGAGCCCTCCGGTGCGCGAACCGTGCCGTTGACCGTCGGGCCCGCCGCGTTGCCCGAGATCCGGACCCGGGCGGCGAAGCTGCCGTCGGCGTAGCGCAGCGGCAGGTGGAGATCGGAGATCAGGCTCCCCAGGTCGCCTAGCCGGACGCCGGCGTCGAGATCGTAGCGGAAGTCCGGGCCGCCGATGTCGTCGATCCGGCCGCCCAGCCGGCCGTAGGTCTGGCCCAGCTCGGCGATCCCGTCGCGAATCCGCAGCGTGCGGCCGGTGAAGCCGATGTCGACCCAGCCGCCGATCGGGAGACCCAGGGCGCTGCCGCGTTCCAGGTCGATGCTGCCGTGAAATGAGGGCTGGCTCAGGTTGCCCAGGCCGAATACCGAGACGCGGCCGGCGGCCAGCGGCAGCCCCGACCCGGCGAACGCCGCCGCCGGCACGCCGACCATCGAGATCGCCGTCTCGCCGTCGCGCGCAGCCGCGACCGCATGGGCACCGTCGAGCGCGGCGGTGCCGGTGACGATGCGGATCGCACCCCCGTTGATCGTCATCGTTCCGGCGGCCGAACCGAGCGCGACGCCATGGATGCTGCCGCCGCCCAGCACGGCACCGGTGGTCTGCACGGTCACGCCGCGCGCGTCGACCAAGGCCGCCATCGGCGCGTGCACCTTGCCGCGCGCATCGATGTCGCCCGTGAAGGCTTGCAACTCCGGCAGCGATCCGTCGTAGGTGCCGCGCACCGCGAAGACGCCGCGCGTCACGGCGCCGTCGCCGCGAAAGCGCCCGCGCGGGCCATCCATGTGGATGCCGCGCATCCGCATGTCGGCAAACGTTCCGCCGAGATCGGCCGACAGCGTGCCGAGCGGAACGCGCTGGAAACGCGCGTTGCGCATGTTCACGTGACCGGCGACGGCGAACGCGCTGGGCGGACCGCCGGCGACCAGCGCGGTGTCCACGATGCCGCCGATCGGCGGAAAGCCGATGATGTTCACGCCCGGCAGCACGGCCGTGCGATCCGGCACGCTGATCAGATAATGGTCGGCCACGGCCCAGCCGGCGCTGAGCGAGAGCGGGCGTTCGAGGCGCAATCCGCCGGCGAGCACCGAACCGTCGTCGCGCGAAAACAGAAACGGTCCGAATTCACCGTTGCCGTGCTCGTCGACCGCGATGAATCCGGCGCCCGAACCGTGCGCGCCGTCCGCATCGATCGTTCCGCGCGCGCGAAAACCGGTTTGTCCGTTCCCGCCGACGATCGCGTCGCCGCGGATCGTCTCGCCGGCGGCGATCGTCTGCGCGTACGGCAAGTCCGCCGCCGGTCCCGCAACGTGGATGACGCCTTGCAGCTCGGCGATCGGCCGGTCGACCGCCACCTCGCCGTCGAGCGTCGCCTGCAAGGCGCCGAAGCCGGTGTGGAATCCGGCGAACGACACCGCACCGGCGGCGTAATCGACGGTGCCGGAGGCGTGGTCGAGCGGGATCGCATCGTAATACATCAGCGGTGAGGAGATGACCGTGCGAATCAACGGCGCGCGCGAGGTTGCGGTCACGAGCGTTTCGATGTGCATCGGGCCGCGCACGGGCTGGTCTTGCAGAAACGTGAACAGCGAGCGCAGCCGGGCGATCTGCGGATCGGCCTCGATCCCCAAACGGAAGTGCACGTCGGCGAAGTCGTACATCCCGCCGCGGATGCGCAGCGGAACGCCGGCTACGACGGCGCGCAAATCGGGCGAGGTGACGCCGTCGTCGAATACGTCGACTCGGCCGTGCAAGTCGCGCACCGGTTTGGCCAGCGGGCCGAGCGTGATCTGCGCGCCGGCGAGCCGGCCGCCGCCGCCGAGCGAATACGCGAACGGCGTGCCGGCGGCGATGTTGAGGGCGTACGCGCGTACGTCGAGATCGTGCATCACGCCGTCGTCGAAGCGCGCGATCTTGTCGTGCACGAGAAAATTCAGCAAGCCGCGCAGCGGGAGCTGCGGCGCGCGAAACCGGTGCATCGCAAACCCGCGCGTGTAGTCGATCACCGAACGAACGCTGAGCGGCCAGCGCTGCACCGGCGCGCTCTCCGAGCGCCGGCCGACGAGCACGCCGTCGACGCGCGCGACGGTGCGCGCGTTCGACTGCACCGACGCGTCCATCGATACGTCGACGATCGATTGCTCGGCCAGATCGGGCACCAGCGGCGCGGCGTCGATCACCCGGATCGTGCCGTTGCGCACCCGCACGCCGAACAGCAACGGCTCGGCCGCGGTCTGCGTCGCCGGCGGCGACGACGACGACGATCCGCCGCGGTTGAAGTTGTACGAACCGTCGGCGTGGCGCACCAACGTTACCGTCGGCCGGTCGATGGCGATGCCGGCGAAACCGTAACGGTGTTTGCCGCCCGGAAAGATGTCGCGCAACGCATAGTCGACGTCGACCCGGTTCGCATCGAGCACCGGATCCCCGTTCTTGCCGACGTGCAGATCGGTGAACGTGGCGTGCGACCAGCCGAGCGACATGTCGCCGAACCGCACGTCGTAACCGGCCGCCGCGCTGAGGGCGCGCGAGAGGACGAACTTCGCCACGGCATGATGCGCCAGCCCCAGCACGAGGACGAGCGCCAGGGCGATCGCAATCGCGCTAACCAAGCGGCGGCGTGGTGACATCAGGCGCTCACTCTTCGTGTGCCGTTTGGGCTTTCACCCCGGCCAGTCCCCTCGGGAGCGTTACGAACGCGTTAGAGATCGAGGTTGCGGACGGTCCGCGCGTGCTCCTGAATGAACAGCTTGCGCGGCTCGACCTTGTCGCCCATCAACGTCGTGAACATGCGCTCGGCTTCCTCGCTGGCTTCATCGAGCGTGACTTGCTTGAGCCGCCGGCTCGACGCGTCCATCGTGGTATCCGCGAGTTGCTCGGCGTCCATTTCGCCCAGGCCCTTGAACTGCTGGATCGTGAAATCTTTGGGGTCGTCGCCGTTGAAGATCAGCTTGAGCTCGTCCTCGGTGAACGCCCACCACTGCTTCTTGCCCTTTTTCACCCCGTACAGCGGGGGCTGCGCGATGTAGACGTAGCCGCGCTCGACCAGCGGCTTCATCTGGCGGTAGAAGAACGTCAGCAGCAGCGTGCGAATGTGCGAGCCGTCGACGTCGGCATCGGTCATGATGATGATCTTGTGATAGCGCAGCTTGTCGGGATTGAACTCCTCGCCGAAGCCGGTGCCGAAGGCCGTGATCATCGTGCGGATCTCTTCGTTGCCGAGCATCTTGTCGAGGCGCGACTTCTCGACGTTGAGGATCTTGCCGCGCAGCGGCAGGATCGCTTGCGTGTTCGGATCGCGGCCGCCCTTGGCCGTGCCGCCGGCCGAATCGCCCTCGACCAGAAAGATCTCGCAGATTTCCGGATCCTGCGACTTGCAGTCGACGAGCTTGCCCGGCAGGCCGCTGCTGTCGAGCGAGTTCTTGCGGCGCGTCAGGTCGCGCGCTTTCTTCGCGGCTTCGCGCGCGCGCGCCGCCTGCATGCACTTGTCGACGATGATGCGTGCGATCTTGGGGTTCTCTTCGAGGAAGAAGTCCAAACGCTCGGTGACCAGCGCGTTCACGATCGGGCGCAGCTTCGCGTTGCCCAGTTTCGTTTTCGTTTGGCCTTCGAACTGCGGGTCTTGCAGCTTCACCGACACGATCGCGGTGAGGCCTTCCATACAATCGTCGGTCGACAGGTTGGGGTCGGCGTCTTTGAGCATGCCGCGCTTACGCGCGTACTCGTTCACCTTGTTGGCGACCGCGGTGCGGAAGCCGGTCAGGTGCATCCCGCCTTCGATCGTGTTGATGTTGTTGGCGTAGGAGTAGACGACTTCGTTGTAGCCGTCGGTCCACTGGAGCGCGCACTCGACCATGTTGCCGTCGCGCTCGCCGTTGGTCGAGATGACCGGCGTCAGCGCTTCCTTGTTCTCGTTCAGCCACTCGACGAACGAGACGATGCCGCCCTCGTAATAATACGTGCGGTCCTTGGGTTTCTCACCCTCCTCGACGCGTTCGTCGCGCAGCGTGATGCGCAGGCCGCGGTTGAGGAACGCCAGCTCGCGCAAGCGTTTCTCGAGGATGCTGAACGAGAAGTCCAGCGTCTCGAAGATCTCGGGATCGGGCTTGAACCACTGGTAGGTGCCGGTGCCTTCGGCCTTGCCGATCTTCTTGAGCGGGCTCGAAGTGATGCCGCGTTCGAACTTGATCTCGTAGAGGTTGCCGTCGCGTTTGATGCGCGTCGTCATGTTGACCGAGAGCGCGTTGACCACCGACACGCCGACGCCGTGCAAGCCGCCCGAGACCTTGTAGCCGCCTTTACCGAACTTGCCGCCGGCGTGGAGGATCGTCATCGCGACCTCGACCGCGGGCAGCCCTTCCTCGGCATGGATGTCGACCGGAATCCCGCGCCCGTTGTCCTGGACCGATACCGAACCGTCCTTGTAGACGACGACGTCGATCTCGGTGGCCGCGCCGGCTAGGGCTTCGTCGACGGCATTGTCGACGACTTCGTATACCAGTTGGTGAAGCCCGCGCTCCGAGGTGCTCCCGATATACATGCCCGGACGCTTCCGGACGGCTTCGAGGCCCCGTAGGACCTCGATTTGTTCTCCTGTGTACTCTTGCATTCCGAACCTATAGCTTCGCCATCGGTGGAAAAATTCACTACACGGCTTGGGTTTCGACGCTTCGGATGAAGTCGTACAAGTCGCCCAGCGCGTTGCGCCGCACCGGCGAGTCCAGCTCGATCCGGTTGGGGTCGATCCGCGTCTCGAGCAAGACGTAGGAGCTGGCCAATTTGCGCACGCGCAAGCGATCGATCTCGGCCTTTACGGCATGGCGTTTGCGTGCCAATCGAAGCTCGTCGACCCAAGCGCGCAACAGCCGGCGGCGGGTCCGGTCGTAGGCTTCGGCGGTGAGTCCCGGCACGGCGGCGAGCACCTCTTCCGGGTCGAGCCACGGCGCTTCGAACAGGATTCGCTCGCACTGCTCGCGTTGCTCGCGTTCCCGGGCGTCGGCACACGGCCGGCACCAGCCTGTCCCGAGCGAAGTCGAGGGACCCTGCGCGATCGCGCTGCCGCAGCCGGTGCAGAAGACGCCGCCGGCGGTGCGATGCGCGTTGCGGCGGCGCTCCACGACGGCCCGAAAACGCGCCACCGCTTCGAGGGCGCTGCGCGGCTTGCCCGGGGCGGCCGCGCTCGCGCCGGCGCGCACCAGCCGCCGGCCGCCGCTGCCGCGCGCCGAGCGAATCGTGCCGACGCGGAACCGCAAGCGTTCGAGGTTCGAGACGCCGAGCGCGGCGACGCTGCGCACGATCTCGCGCTCGAGAAACGAGAGCTGGTGGCTCCAGGCGCTCGACGACGTGACCACGACCAGCGCCGTGCCGCTCAGCGCGACCGGCTGCGCGGCGCGCGCGACGTCGTCGCCGACGATCTCGGCCCACGCCGCGCGAATCGTCGCCAGCGGATCGTTGGGCGGGCCGCCGCGCGGCTGCCAGCCGGCGAGCGCCGTGCCGAGTTTGGTCAGCATGCGGCGATCGTCGCCGCGGTGATGCGAAAACGGGTGGCGTTCGGCGTCGTCGCCGGCAGCTCGGTCGTGGTCAGGAACGCCTGCTCGTAGGTGCCGACGGCGGCGAGAAAACCGCCGGCGCGTTCGGCGTCGAGCTCCGAGAGCACGTCGTCCAACAAGAGTATCGGAGCGTCGCCGGCTCGTGAGCGCATCGTTTCGTATTCGGCGACCTTGAGCGCAAGTACCGCCGTGCGCTGTTGCCCTTGCGAGCCGAACGCGTCGAGCGCACGCCCGCCGATCGTCAGGCGCACGTCATCGCGGTGCGGGCCGACCAGCGTGGTCTTGCGCCGCAGCTCCGCATCGACGTTGGCCGTCAACGCGGCGGCGAACGCCGCGCGCGGATCGCTCTCGGCGCCCGGCACGTTGGGCGCGTACGCGATCTCGATCCGTTCGCGCGCTCCGAGCCAGCGTGCGTACACGCCGCCGGCCGCGGCCGCGATCTCGGCCACGAACGCCGCGCGCGCGCTCATCAAGGCCGCCCCGGGCGCCAGCAACTCGTCGTTGTAAGCCAACAGCAGCGCGCGATCCGGCGCGATCGCGCCGCGCAACAGTGCGGCCTTCTGCTGCACGATTTTGCCGTAGCGCGCCAAGTCGCGGTAGTAGGCCGGCGAGAGCTGCGCCAGCGCGCCGTTGAGGAACGTCCGCCGCAGCGCCGGACCGCCGGCGACGAGCTGCAAGTCGGCCGGGATGAACGTCACGACGCGCGCGCGGCCGAGAAAACCCGCGAACCCGACCGGCGAACCGTTGACGTCGAACGATTTACGCGCGCCGCTGCCGGTGCGCACGATCGACGCGTGCAGCGCGATCGTGCCGGCCGGCACGCGCGCTTGGCCGGCAATCTGCGCGCGTGCCGCGCCGTCACGGATCAGCTCGACCTCGCGCCGGGCCCGGAATGACTTGCCGGTCGCGAGCATGGCGATCGCTTCGAGCAGGTTGCTCTTCCCTTGGGCGTTCGGTCCGGCGAAAACGTTCAGTCCCGGTGCGGGCCCAAAATCGAGCGTGGCGTAGTTGCGAAAGTCGGCCAGGCGCAGCGCGGTGAGAAGCATCAGCCTGCCCGAGCGAAGTCAGGGACTATTGACGCAGCGGCATCAACACGAAGAGCTGCGTGCCGAGATCGTTCGCTTCGAGCGGCCGAATGGCGGCCGGTGAGAGCGGTCCGAGAAATTCGAGCACGGTCTGCGGGGAATCGACGTGGTTGAGGATCTCGACCAGATAGCGCGCGTTGAACGCGATCGTCAGATCGTCGCCGGTTTGTTCGACTTCGAGCTCTTCGTAGGCGTTGCCGGTGACGTCGGACTTGGCCGTGATCATCAGCGTGTTGTTGGCGACCTCGAGCTTGACCATCGAGGCGCGGTCGCCGGCGACCAGCTCGGCCCGGCGTAAACCGCCGATCAAGGCGCTGGTGTTGACGGTCACCGAGCGGTCGAACTTAGCCGGAATCACCTGCCCGTAGTTGGGGTACTGCCCGTCGACGAGACGCACCACGATGGAGGTGGTTCCCGCCGTGAGCATGAGTTGGTTCGCCTGCGCTCCCAGGGCCGTCGCTTCGAGCATCTCGGCCGTGCCGAGGTTCCGGGCCGCTTCGGCCAGCGCGCGCGAGGGCACGATGTATTTCGCCGACCCTTCCAGCGGGCGGTCGAGCGTGCCGGTCCATTTGGCCAGGCGGTATCCGTCCGTGGCGACCATCGTGATCGACGAACCTTCGAGCTCGAGCAGCGTGCCCATCAGCACCGCGCCCCGCGCCTCTTCGCTCGATGCCGCGAAGATCGTCGCGTTCACGCCGTCGCGAAATTTCTTGGCCGCGATCGCGAACGAGTTGCCTTTCTGGGCGGTCGGCAGCGGCGGATACTCATCCGGCGGGAGCGCCAGAAAATCGTAGTTCGAACGCTCGGCTTTGATCGAGGCCCGGGTCGGCGACCCGGTGAGCTCGAGCAAGCCGGCCGGCAGATTGCCGAGGTAGCCCGAGAACAGCTTGGCCGGTACGGTAACGGCTCCGCTCTCCGCGATCTCGGCCGGGAACGATTGCTCGAGCGTCAGTTCGAGGTCGGTGGCACGCACTTTGATACCCGACTCATCAGCCGTGAGCAGCACGTTCGAGAGAATCGGTACCGTCGTGTGCGCGTTGACGATCTTGCTGGCGGCACCGACCGCCGAAGCGATGTCTTTCGTACTACACGTAAACTTCACTCGTCCACCGCTCCGCCGCGTCGTCGACGCGTTCGTTTATAAGTATAAAAGATAACCGTCGTATCAGTAGGCACGTGCACGGAGTGCATGGATGACTCCGAGGCCCGTCGTTACTGCGTTTGCGCGAGTGACGGGGTGTGTACGGGCGCCGCCGTCCATCCCCGGTTTCCCCGCTCGCCGCGCGCGTTCGCATTATCCACGCCCTGTAGTTTCGCCTGTGCAGGGTTCGCCTGTGGGCGAACCCATGGCGGTGCTCGCGGAGCCTGTGCTGAGCGGACGCGAAGTGCTGCGCTCCGGTCAAAGGAGATGTGAAAAGGGCCCGCCGGGTGGTATCCCGCAGGGCCCCAGTCACTCGCGGCTGGCTTCGTCGCAAGGGGTTTTAGTCCGATTGAACTTGGGCGATGAGCGTGCGCACGCGGTTGCGGAAGGCTTCGTCGGCGTCCATGAGATCGGCGATCTTGTCGCGCGCGTACATCGCGGTCGTATGGTCCTTCTTGCCGAACTCGCGCGCGATCTGCGGCAGCGACGCGCCGGTGAGCTGCCAGGCGATGTACATCGCGACTTGCCGCGGCATCGTCACGCGCTGATCGCGGCGTTGGGCTTCCATCTCCTTGATCGAGATGCCGAAGAACTTCGACACCTTCTCTTTGATGAGCGGGATCGTGACGCGATGCATCGGCGCGGCCGCCACGGCGTTCTTGAGGACTTCGCCGGCCAGCTCGACGGTCAGGTTCGATTTCGTCAAGCTGGCGAACGCCACGACGCGGATCAGCGAACCTTCGAGCTCGCGGATGTTCGAGGGGATCACCTTGGCGATGAAGGCCAGCACGTCGTCCGGAACCGGAACGTTTTCGGTCTCGGCTTTCTTGCGCAGAATCGCTTCGCGCGTTTCGAAATCCGGCGGTTGGATGTCGGTGAGCAGGCCCCATTCGAAACGCGAGCGCAGGCGTGACTCGAGCGTTTGAATTTCTTTGGGCGGCCGGTCGCTGGAGATCACGAGTTGCTTCTGCGCTTCGTGCAGCGAATTGAAGGTGTGGAAGAACTCCTCTTGGGTTTGTTCTTTGCCTTCGAGGAACTGGATGTCGTCGATCAGCAGCACGTCGACGTGCCGGTAACGGTTGCGAAACTCGACCGTCTGGTTGTTCTTGATCGCGATGATGAATTCGTTGGTGAACTTTTCGCTCGAGACGTAGACGATGTTGGCGCTCGGATTGCGCGCCAGCACGCGGTGCCCGATCGCGTGCATCAAATGCGTCTTGCCCAACCCCACGCCGCCGTAGAGGAACAGCGGGTTGTAGGCCATCGCCGGCGCCTCGGCCACGGCCTGCGAGGCCGCGTGGGCAAACCGGTTGGAATTCCCGACGACGAAATCGTCGAACGTATAGCGCGGATTGAGGTTTCCGACCCGCAACTCGTCGGTGACGGCGGCCGGGCGGGCCGGCACGGCGGTCGGGATGCTCTCGGTGCCCGGGGCGGCGTCGACCACCACCCGGAGCGCGATTTCGGCGCCCAAGATGTCGTGCAGCACGCTCGTGATGTCGTGCTTGAGCCGGTTCTCGACCCAATCCCGGGCGAACGTGGTGTTCACCGCCAGCACGATCTCGCTGGGGGTGAGCTCGACCAAGCGCATCGGCTTGAGCCACATCTCGAAAACCGGCTTGTTATAGCGCGGCTCCAGTAGCTCCAGTGCTGCTGCCCAGAGATCCGAGGTATGGGCATCCGCGAGGGGAGTATGCATCCGAAAAACCTGCCAAAAGATACCGGGTCGGCCCGTCCGTGGACCGGAGAGATGAGGCTACCGGATTGGTTAGGCGAGGGCGCCTTCCTGCGGTTTATTGTCCTCCGTTTTCTGCACTTATCCACAGGCACCCAGCGACCTTAATTTCGCGATAAACCGAGCACTTTCGAGGGTTGTCCGCAACTTTTTCGAACCCGGTTTATGCGGCAGGAACCCTCATGGCGCAAGGGTTCGGGCTGCGTTCGTGCCGGGGCCTATCCACAGCCCTATCCACAGTTGTGGACAACGTAGGAAGGGTTCGCAATCACCCGCTTTACCTTGACGGCCGGGCTCCCGGCCCGGTACAATACAGTGCTTTCAAAACCGTCCCGTCAGGAGTACCCGTACCGTGAAGCGGACCTTCCAGCCGCACAACCGCCGGCGCAAACGCGTCCACGGTTTCCTCGAGCGCATGAGCACCAAGAACGGCCGTAAGGTCATCGCGGCGCGGCGCAAAAAGGGCCGCCACCGCCTCTCGGTCTGAGGCCGGGGGCCGCTAGCGCCCGTGCGCCTCTATCAGTCGCTCCGGCGCCGGAGCGACTTTGCGCGGGTCCAGCGCCGCGGTCAGCGGCAGGTTGGGCCCCTTTTCGTTCTCCTGAGCAGCCCGGCGCGGGACGCGTCCCGCGTGGGCATCACCGTCTCCAAGGGCGTGGGGAACGCGGTCGTGCGCAACCGGCTGCGGCGCCGGGTCAAATCCGTGCTCGACCGGTCGCCGTTCGGGCGCCCGCCGCACCGGGACGTCGTGCTGATCGCGCGGCCGGGCGCGGGCGAGGCCGATTTCGCCGCCGTCGCAGCGGAACTCGCGCGGCTGCTGCCGTGAAGAAGCTGCTCGTCGGTCTTATCGGCGCCTACAAGCGCTTGCTCTCGCCGGTCTTGCCGCCGGCCTGCCGGTTCGTCCCGACGTGTTCGGAGTACGCGGCCGCAGCCATCGAGAAACATGGTCCCCTGCGCGGGGTATTTCTAGCAGCGCGGCGCATCGTTCGATGCGCGCCCTGGCATCCCGGCGGCTTCGACCCCGTCCCCTAGCGGAGCGGCCGCGCTCGCGTTGCGGCCCGCAACGACCCCTGAAAGGTTCCTGGCCCCGTGTTCGCCTTCAATTTCTTCCAGCCGATCACCGACACGATGCTGGGCCTGCTCAATGCGATCCATGCGGTCGTGCCGGCGTACGGTCTGGACATGGTGCTGTTGGCGCTCGTCGTGCGGCTGGCGCTCTTTCCGCTGGCCCAGCAGCAATTCAAGTCGATGGCCGAGATGCAAAAAGTCCAGCCGCTGCTCAAGAAATTGCAAGCCGAATACAAGGGCAAACCGCAAGAGCTGCAAGCGGCGACGATGGCGCTCTACAAGGAGCACGGCGTCAACCCGCTGGCCGGCTGCTTTCCGATGCTGATCCAGTTGCCGATTTTGCTCGGGCTCTTCTACGCGATCCAGGAACACGTCGGTTGCAACCCGCTGGACTGGACGGCCAAGGGGTGTATGGTCGACGGCAAGATCGCGGGGACCGCGGCGCCGGGCGACTTCTGGTCGGCGCATTTCCTGTGGATCGGTTCGCCGATCTCGCTGCATTATCCGCAAATTTTCGCGACCAGTCTCGCGACGCTCGACATGTCGCTGTTCGTGCTCTACGTCGTCTCGATGTACATCAGCGTGCGGTACGGCAGCCCGCCGTCGAGCGATCCGCAGCAAGCCCAGACGCAGAAGATCATGGCGATCATGTCGCCGGCGATGATCGCGTATTTCGGCTGGCGTTATCATTGGGCGTCGGCGCTGTTGATCTATTGGCTGACGCTCAACGTGTTGACGATGGCGCAACAATTCTACATGTATCGCCGGTACGGTTTGATCGGGCCGAAGAAGGTCGCGCTCGAACCGGCCGAGCCGCCCGCGGTGAGCGGCGGCAAAACCTCGAACCGCCCGGCCCTCGCCGGCGGCAAGAACGGCAGCACCAGCGGCCGCGCGGCGCGCCGCAGTAAACGATAGTGCGTTCGGGCCCTCACGTGTATCGTAGCGGAGTATTTCCCGGGGCCCGAGCCGCAAACAGTACCGCGAATATGGAAGTAGGTGTCTAGACAGTGAGCATGGACAACGAGCATAGTTCGGGCCGCCGCGAGTACGGCGACCGCGGTCGCGGCGGACGCGGAGGCGGCCGGTTCGATCGCCGGCCGGCACCGCCGCGTTCGACGACCGCCGCGTCGGTCGAACCGGAGGTCGCGAAGCCGGCGCGCGCGCTGCTCGAAGAGCTGCTCGGCAAGATGGGGATCGACGACGTGTCGATCGTCTACATCGCGCGCTCGGAGGGCGAATACTTCGAAATCCGCGGGCCGCGGCTGGCCAATCTGATCGGCCGCAACGGCAATACGCTCGAAGCCCTCAACCTGATCTTCAACAACATCCTCAACGCCGGCGTGCGCAACAACCGTCGCTATTACACGATCGACGCGGAGGGTTACCGCGCGCGCAAAGCCGATCAGCTCAAGACGCTGGCGCTGAGCACGTTGGAGCGCGTGATTCGCGAAGGCAAGCCGGTGAAGCTCGAGCCGATGCTGCCGAGCGAACGCAAGATCGTGCATCTCGCGCTGGCCGAATCGTCGGTCGTGCGCACGGAATCCGAGGGCGTCGACCCGGATCGCCGGCTGGTCGTCTCGCCAAAATAGCGTGTACGAGACGATCGCGGCGATCGCGACCCCGCCGGGGCGCGGTGCGATCGCGATCGTCCGGTGCAGCGGCCCCGAGGCGCGCCGCATCGCCGCGCGCGTGTTTCGCAGCCGCGCGCCGTTGGCCGACCGCGTCGCCACCTACGGCGAGATCCTCGACGTCGACGGCGCCGTCTTGGACCAGGGCCTAGCGCTCGCAATGGATGCGCCCCGCACCGTAACCGGCGAAGACATCGTGGAACTGCACGTCCACGGCAGTCCGGTCGTCGCGCGCGAAACCCTACGCGCGCTCTTGGCCGCCGGTGCCCGGGCGGCCGGGCCCGGCGAGTTCACGCGCCGCGCGTTCCTCAACGGCAAACTCGACCTCAGTGCCGCCGAAGCGGTGGCCGCCGTGATCGAAGCCGAATCACACGCCGGCGCGCGCGCCGCGCAAGCCAACCTCACCGGCGGCCTGCGCGCGGCGATCGGCGAGGTGACCGCGCCCCTCGCCGCCGTGCTCGAAGAGCTCGCCGGCGCGATCGACTATCCCGATGAAGTCCCCGAACCGGACCGCGGCGATGTCGACCGCCGTCTCGCCGCCTGCGAAGCGCAGCTGGCGGAACTGGTCGGCGATTGGGAACGCGGCCGCCTGGTGCGCGAGGGTCTCTCGCTCGCCATCGTCGGCCCGCCGAACGCCGGAAAATCCTCGCTACTGAACGCGCTGCTCGGCGAGGAGCGCGCGATCGTCGCAGCGGTTCCGGGAACGACGCGCGACGTGATCGAGGAACGCTTCTTCATCGACGGCGTCCCGGTCCGCGTGCTGGACACCGCCGGCCTGCGCGCGAGCGACGACGTCGTGGAACGGATCGGCATCGAACGCGCGCGCGCAGCGCTAACCGGAGCCGCGGTCGCGCTGGTCGTGATCGACGGTTCGCAGCCGCTCGACGCGAACGCAAACGCCGTGCTCGCGTCGACCCGCGACCGGCCGCGCGTCGTCCTATTCAACAAGAGCGATGTAGGCCGCCGCGGCTACGACGAACGCGCTGCAGACGAACGCGAAGCCCTTCTCGGCAGCGTCTACGATGCCGAAACGATCGCCGCGGTACGCGCCAACGTGGCGCAGGTAGGTTGGGGCTCGGAGCACCTCGATCTGTCGCGCGCGCATCTGGCATCCGCGCGCCAAGCCGATGCAGTAGCGCGCGCCGGCGAAGCGCTGCAACGTGCGCGCGCAACCCTCGACGCCGGCGACGCGCTGGACCTGATCGCGCCGGAATTACTAGCCGCGCTAGCAGCCCTGGGCGAGATCACCGGTGCGGTGGCAACCGAAGCCGTCCTCGATGGAATCTTCGCACGGTTCTGCATCGGAAAATAGTGGTGGCCGTGGGTGGCGCCGTGCCCTAAAACCGAGCGACGAAATCCGCTTTAGTAGCCTGCCGCCAGTCCAGCGTCTTTTCAACCATGCGGTCGATGCTGCGCACGTTGCGATACGTCGCCGGGTCGATGGCCGGCGGAGTGCCGCCACTCTCGAGCGTGTCCAACGCTTGGAGTAGGACTTGGCGCAGCGTGATGATCGCGCGGTCGGTCGTGCCGAGGTGTTCCTTGGAGCGGTCGACGATGGCGCCCATGCCTTCTTGCAGCGCGAGATCTTGGGTGTTGATGCCTTCGATGCCGGTCATCGATTGGGTTTTCTGCCGTTGGCGGTCGATGCCGTAGTCGTTCGATTTGTTCAGGCGGGAGACGTAATTTTTGTCGAGGTAGTCGCCGCGGCCCAAGCGCGTTTCGATGATGTGGGCTTGTTCGCGCGAGAGCTCTTGCGCGGGATCGTGGGAGTAGCCGAAGTTGTAGACCCACGTTTTTTCATCGTCGATCGGAATCCAGATGTGGCCGTCGATCGTCGGGATCTCGTCGTGCACTTTGGGCCGGCCGAAGTTGCCTTCGACGCGCGCGCGCATGTGGAACGAGGGCATGATCCAGTGATAGCCGCGCACCCACGTGTGCTGCCCGCGCGGGCGAATGCCGGTGTAGGTGAAGCCGTAGTCGGTGCGCTCCAAATTCAGCTCGGCGACGAGCTTGTCGTAATCGTTGAGGAACGACCGGTCGCCGATGTTGCCGTTGTGCATGATCGTGGCGTGGGTCGGGTCGACGCCGCCTTCGAGCGCCTGCAGCCAGTTGCACTCTTGATAGGACTTCGAGACGTAGCGATGGCCGGGGGTCGTGCGGACCAGCTCGTGATCGGGCGCTGCGGGGCGGAGTTCCGGCGGCCCGAGGTAGGCCCAGATCATCCCGCCGCCTTCCCACGTGGGATAGGCCTCGATCTTGACCTTCGTCTTGAACAGCGAGTCGGGCGGCTCCGAGGGCATGTCGACGCAGGCGCCGTCGCGGTCGAACTTCCAGCCGTGGTAGACGCAGCGCAGCCCGCACTCTTCGTTGCGGCCGAAGAACATCGGCGCACGGCGATGCGGACAGTAGGCCGAGATCAGGCCCACCACGCCGTCGCTGTCGCGAAACGCGACCAGGTCTTCGCCCAGCAGCCGGACGCGCACCGGCGGGCCGTCGCGCTCGGGGACTTCCTCGGCCAGGAGCGCGGGCAGCCAGTAGCGGCGCAGCAGCGTTCCCATCGGGGTACCGGGTCCGACCCGGGTCAGGCGTTCGTTGTCGGCGTTGGAGAGCATGTGCGACGTTCCTTACGTGAGGCGCTCAGGCGCGCAGCGCGGCGGGATAGATCAGATCGCGCGCGGCGATCGGTGCGGGCAGCATTTTGTAGCGGTACTGGAGATCGATCAGCGTTTGGATTTGGTCGGGGTTGAAGCGCACGCCGAGCAGGATGCGCGACGAGAGCGGGACCTGGATGTTCAAATAGTTGAGCAGCAGGGTGGCGGTTTCCGCGTGGTGGCTGTTGCCGTACGTCGACGCCTCGCGCATCGTGCGGATGAAGCCGTCGATCGCGGCCGGATTCTTGGCGGCGAAGTCGGCCGACGTGAACCACGCCGCCTGCATGAAGTGCGGCGCGATCGCGCTGGCCGGATCGCCCAGCACGCGCACCTTGCCGCCGGCGAGCGCGACGTCGAGGAACGGTTCGATGATCACGGCGCCGTCGAGCCGGCCGGTTTCGACCGCGAGCCCGGCTTGCGTCATCGGAATTTCGGTGAGCTTGATGGTCGATGAATCGCCGCCGTGCTGGTCGGACCAGGCGCGCACGCCAAGCGAAAAGATGTCGTTGAGTCCGGAAACGCCGACGGTTTTGCCGTTGAGGTCGGTGCCGGTTTTAATCGGAGCGTCGCTGCGGACGATGAGGGCCAAACGCATGGGCATCGAGCTGTCGTATTCACCGGCCGGTGCGATCCAGATCAGCGGCACGCCGTGCGCGTGCGCGTTGCAGAGCGACGTGATGCTCGACTTGCCCACCTCGAACGAGCCGCCGGCGACGCCGGCCGCGATCGCTGCGCCGCTGGTAGCGCGCTGCAGCGTCGCTGCGATACCGTTGTGTTGAAACAGACCGGTTTGCATCGCCCAGATATAGGGCGTCGCATCGTCGTCGAGCGTGGCGGCGGCACGGATCGTCACGGGCTCAGCGGGGCGTGCCGGCGCCGGCGCACCGGCAGCGCACGCGGCGCCCAAGACCGACAGGAAGCGGTTTCGCCGCATGCGCGCGATTTTATGCAGTGGACGCTGCGATCCCCGCGAACGTTGCGCGTGTATGTCACCGCGTCACGATGCCGCCGTGATCGTCGTCGGCGGCGGTCACGCGGGGTTCGATGCCGCCGTCGCCGCCGCGCGGCTGGGGGCGGAAACACTGCTGGTTACCGGCGATCCGGAACGGATCTGCACGCTCGCATGCAACCCGTCGATCGGCGGCAGCGCGAAGGGCCAGCTGGTGCGCGAGATCGACGCGCTCGGCGGCGCGATGGCGCGCGTGGCCGACGCGACGTCGCTGCACGCCCGCTTTCTCAACGAATCGAAGGGACCGTCGGTGCGTGCGCTACGCGTGCTGGCGGACAAACCGGGGTACGTGCGCGCGGCGCGCGCGATCGTGGAGCGTACGCCCAACCTGACCGTCGTGCACGGGATGTGCGAGGATCTGTTGCTCGACGGAGCCGCGGTGGCCGGGATCGTGCTCGGCGACGGGCGGAAGCTGCGCGCGCCCAACGTCGTGCTCGCGACCGGGACGTTCCTCGGCGGCAAGACCTTTCGCGGGGACGAGGTGCGGGCCGAGGGCCGCTTCGGGGAGGCGCCGGCGCTGGGACTCTCCGCCACGCTGGCGCGACTGGGGTTTCCGCTCGGGCGGCTGAAAACCGGGACGCCGCCGCGGATCGACCGCACGTCGGTCGATTTCGGGGCGATGAGCGAGCAGCGTCCGAGCGCGGTGCCGCTCGGATTCGCGTTCGGCCGGACGCCGCGGTTCGCCGGGCCGCAGCTGTCGTGCTGGGTCGTTCTTACCAACGACGATACGCATCGTATAGTCAGGGAGAACCTGCACCGGTCGCCACTCTACGGGCTCGACCTGATCCGCGGCATCGGGCCGCGCTACTGCCCGTCGATCGAAGACAAGGTCATCAAGTTCGCCCACAACCCGACCCACCAGGTGTTCATCGAGCCCGAAGGCTGGGACGAACCGACGCTCTACGTCGGCGGCTTCTCGACCTCGTTGCCGGCCGAGGTGCAAGTCGCGATGCTGCAAACGCTGCCCGGCCTCGAAAACGTGCGGATGCTGCGCGCCGGCTACGCGGTCGAGTACGATTTCGTGCCGCCGACCGAGCTCGATCCGAGCCTCGAAACGCGCCGTATTGCCGGGCTTTTTCACTGCGGGCAGCTGAACGGTACCTCGGGATACGAGGAGGCCGCGGCGCAAGGGCTGGTCGCCGGCGTCAACGCCGCGCGCCGGGCGGCGGGCCGCGAGCCGTTGCGGCTGGGGCGGGAGACGTCGTACATCGGGACGCTGATCGACGACTTGGTCACGCGCGGCGTCGACGAACCGTACCGGATGCTGACCTCGCGCGCCGAGCATCGCGTGATCCTCCGGCACGACAACGCCGATCAGCGCCTCACCCCGCTCGGCCGCGAGATCGGGCTCATCGACGAGGAGCGCTGGGCGGCGTATCGCGAGGAGCAGGCGGCGATCGGGGCGGCGCGCAGCGCGGCGGGGCGCACGAAGGTCGGCGGGCAGACGCTAGCCGGAGCCGTGATGCCGCCCGGTGCGACCGTGGCCGACGTCCTGCGCCGTCCGGACGTCCGGTTCGCGGACGTCGCCGGCCGGCTTGGGGAGGTGCCCGCGGCGATCGGCGAGCGGCTTGAGACCGAGATCAAGATGGCCGGCTACGTGGGGCGCCAGGAGACGGCGATCGCGCGGGCCGCGGCCGACGAGGCCTGCGTCGTGCCGGCCGATTTCGATTACCGGGTCGTCGCCGCGCTGTCGCTCGAGGCGCGCGACAAGCTCTCGCGGATCCGTCCGCGGACGCTGGGTGCGGCGGCCCGGGTCCCCGGGATCACGCCGGCCGACCTGGCGGTGCTGAGCGTGGTGCTGCACCGCCGCACGGAAACGCGCACGCCGGTCGCTGTGGGCTGAATGCCCGGCGACGAGGGGGCGCTCGCCGCCGCGCTGCGGGCGAGCGGCGTTCCGCCCGTGCTGGCCGGGCGGTTAGCCGCGTACGGGGCGCTGCTGCTCGAGGCGAACCGCAAGGTCAACCTGACCGGCGCCAAAGACGGCGCCGCGCTGGTCCCGCACCTGCTCGACGCGCTGACGCTGGCGGACGACGTCACCGGCGACCTCGTCGACGTCGGCTCCGGCGGGGGGTTGCCCGGGATTCCGCTGGGCCTGGCGACCGGCCGGCGGGTCGTGCTGATTGAGCCGACCGCCAAGAAGGCTGCCTTTCTGGCGCGGGCGCTGCGGGAGTGCGGCGTGAACGGCGAAGCGGTGGCGCAACGGGCCGAAGTGGCCGCCCACGAGGGGCGGTTCCGGGAGCAATTCGACTTCGCCACCGCGCGGGCGGTCTCGCGAGCGCCCACGGTCGCGGAATTGACCGTCCCGTTTCTGCGCGTCGGCGGGCGCGCGCTGCTCCAGCGGACTGTTCCGGAGCCGCGCGAGCGCCGGGCTCTCGAAGATGCCGCCCCCATGCTCGGTGCGGTCTTGATCGAAGAACGCATCCTGGAGGGCGACCGCCGCGTCTTTGTCCTGGAGAAGCGCGAGCCCACCCCGGCCCGCTTTCCCCGCCGCAACGGCGTCCCGGAAAAGCGGCCGCTCTGCTATTAAGGCGATTGTTTCCTGGGAAACAACCTCCATGACAGCGCGAGTGTTTCCCGGGAAACAAAATGCGGACCGCTGCCTCTTGCGGTAGAATGACGCTCGTGACCGCTCACCCCCTCGACCGCCGCCTCGCGGACGCGTTGCCCGTGAATGCGCTGTACGCGGTCGGCGGGCGAGTGCGGGACGAGTTCCGGGCATTGCTCGATCCGGGGATCCCGCCACCGAAAGACCTGGATTACGTCGTCACCGGGCTGTCGCTTGACGACCTCGTCGCGCGGCTGCGCTCGGTCGGCCGGGTGAACGTCGTCGGGGCGTCGTTTGCTGTGGTGAAGCTCTCCGCGTTGGAGGGCAACGCCGATCTGGCGCTGCCCCGCCGCGAGTGGTCGACCGGGAGCGGGCACCGCGATTTCATCGTCGAGAGCGGGCCCGAGATCTCGATCGAGGACGACCTGGGCCGGCGCGACTTCCGGATGAACATGATCGCGCGACGGATCGGCGACGACCTGATCGTCGACCCGCACGGCGGGGTGCACGATATCGCGGCGCGCCGCATCGACATCGTGGCGCCCCAAACGTTCGTCGAGGACCCGCTGCGCTTGCTGCGGGCGGCCCAATTCGCCGCCCGTTTCGATTTCGAGCTGAGCGATGTGGCCCGAGCCGCCATGACCGCGGCCGCGCACCTCGTGCGCACAGTATCGCCCGAGCGGGTCTGCGAGGAGCTCCACAAGCTGCTCGGCGCCGCCGGCCGGCCGTCGATCGGCCTCGAGATCTTGCGCACGACCGGCGTCCTCGCCGAACTCTGGCCCGAAATGGTCGAGGGGGTCGGCGTCGACCAGAACGAGTGGCACGCCTACGACGTCTACCGCCACAACCTCGAGACCGCCGATGCGGCGCCGCCCGGCGACGTGACGCTGCGGTTGGCGGCACTTTTGCACGACGTCGGCAAACCGCGCACCAAGGACGGTCCGCGGTTCTACCGTCACGAGCACGTCGGCGCCGACATGGCGGTCCAAATGCTCGCGCGGTGGCGCTTTCCGAACGAGACGATCGCTACGGTCGAACATCTCGTCCGCTCGCACATGTACGCGGCCGATCCGGAGCTTGCGCCCAAGGCCGTGCGCCGCTTCATCAACCGCATCGGGCCCGCGCATCTGGCGCGGCTTTTTGCCTTACGGCACGCGGATATTATCGGCAGCGGCTTGCCGAAGCGATCGCAAGAAAACGAACTGTTCGAAGGACGCGTTGCGCGCGCGCTCGAGGAAAAGCCGCCGCTCACCGTACGCGACCTTGCCATCTCCGGCGACGACGTGATTGAACGATTGATCGCGAGCGGTGCAGCGCCGGCCGGCTTTCGCGGGGACGCGCGCGTCGGCGCAATCTTGGCCGCGCTGTTCGAAGAGGTCGTCGATGATCCGACTCGGAACGAGCGGGACCTGCTGGTCGAGCGCGCCGGGCGCTTCATCGACGAGCGCTACGGTATTGGCAGATAAGGGGCAGGGGACACCGCGGATCATTGCGGTCGTCAACCAAAAAGGCGGCGTCGGCAAGAGCACGACCGCGGTCAACCTGGGCGCCTCGCTCGCGCTCTTGGGGCAGCGCGTCCTGCTCGTCGACATCGACCCGCAGGGCAATACCACGACAGGCGTTGGTATCGACAAAAATGCCATCGACACCGATGCGTATTCGGTCCTTCTGGACGGCGCGCCGATCGCTTCCGCGGTCCAACCCACCGATGTGGAAAACCTGTGGATAGTACCGGCGACGCTGGCCCTGGCGGGTGCCGAAATCGAGCTCGTCGCCGGCGAACGGCGCGAGCATCGGCTCAAAGATGCGCTCGCCGCGACCGGCGATACGTACGACATCATCATGATCGACTGCCCGCCCTCGCTCGGACTGCTCACCGTCAACGCGCTCGCCGCGGCGCAGGAGATCATCATTCCGGTACAAGCCGAATACTACGCGCTCGAAGGCCTCTCGCAATTGACGACGATCGTCGACCGCGCGCGGGCCGGCCTCAACCCCGATCTCGTCATTCTCGGCGTGCTGATCACGATGTTCGACGGCCGCACGCGGCTGGCGGTCGAAGTGCTCGACGAAGTGCACCGGTTCTTTCCCGGCCGCGTCTTTCAGACGCAAATCCCGCGTAATATACGGCTTTCCGAAGCACCGTCGTACGGCAAACCGGCCGTGCTGTTCGACCCGAAAAGCCGCGGCGCACAAGCCTACATCTCGCTGGCGCGCGAAACATTGGGCGGCATCGGTACCGTCGAGGCAACGCTATGAAACACGATCACGGTGATGGAGCGAGCGCAGTAGAATCGCGCGGGAGCAATCAGGCGAAATGCGAGCTCGGACTGGGGGCATGGGTTCGCTTCGCGAACCCGTCGGTCGCCTTCGGCGGCCGGCCACAAAGTGGCCGGGGGCGCGCAGGCAGGGCCGGAGCGCCTTCAAATTAGCGCGCCGAAACGCGGCTTAGGGCGTGGCCTTGGTGCGTTGCTTGGGTCGCCCGATGCGACGTCGGCGGCGGCGCCGCGCGGGCTGATCAACGTTGCGGTGGGGGCGATTTCGCCGAATCCGAATCAGCCGCGCACGACCTTCGATCCCGCGTCGCTGGCGGAGTTGCAAGCCTCGATCGTCGAGCTGGGCGTGCTCGTTCCCGTCATCGTTCGCCGCCTCGACGGCGCGCGCTTCGAACTGATCGCCGGCGAGCGGCGCTGGCGCGCCGCCGTCGCGGCCGGTCTGGCGACGATCCCGGCGCTCGTGCGTGCCGCCGACGAGCGCGAGTCGCTCGAGATCGCGATCATCGAAAACCTGCAGCGCGACAACCTCGACCCGCTCGAAGAAGCGATGGGCTTCGCGCACCTGATGGAAGCGTACGACTTCACCCAAGAAGCGGTCGCACAACGCCTCGGGCGCAGCCGCCCGGCGATTGCCAATGCCTTACGCCTGTTGGGCTTATCCGACTCGATCAAAGCGCTGGTGCGAGCCGGCCGGCTGAGCGCTCGCGCGGCCCGCGCCTTGCTGGCGATACCGGCGGCGCGGCGCGAGGAGATCGCCCGCCGCGCCGCCGACGAGGGTCTCACGGTGCGCGCGATCGAGGCGATGGCGCAAGCCCAAGCGCCTCCCAAGGCGCGGCCGGCCGCGGCGAAGACGCTCGACGCCGAGACGGCGGCGGTCGTCGATCGCCTGCGCTACCGGCTCGCAACGCACATCGCGCTCGTGCGGCGCGAACGCGGCGGCTCGATCGAGATCCGCTTCTCCGACGAGGACGAGCTGCTGCGCATCGTCGACCTGCTGCTCGGCGATTCGGCGTGATGCTGCGCGGCATCGCCGCCGCCGCTGCGGCCGTGGTGCTGCTCGCCGCCGCCGCGCCGGGGCGCACGCTCGATCCGGTGCCGAACGGTGCGCAGACCACGCTCGTCCGTCGCTACGTCGACGCGCTGGCCGCGCAGCGCTATGCCGCCGCGTACGCGTTGCTGGATGCGCCGGCGCGCGCTTACTTTCGCAACGCGCGCAATTTCGCCAGCGCGTTCGTCGCCGACGGCTTCGCGATCGCGTCGTACACGCTCGTCGGAACGCGCGGCGACGCGCGGTTTCGCGTGTATTTCGCGCGCGAAGCGATTCGGCTGCGCGATCCCGCGACCGATGCACCGGCGACGGCCCGCGTCGTCGTTCCCTACGGCGTGATCGGGAACGGGGCGGCGGCGCGCATCAAGGATTTGGGCCGTCCGTGGCGCGCCTACGCAACCGCGGTGTCCGCGTCGGCATCGGGCCTGCGCGTGACGGTGAAGAAAGTGTCGTTCTATCAGCACGCGATCGCTTGCGTCGTGACGTTTGCGAATCTCGGCGACGGCTTCGTCACGTTGTTGCCGTACGACCGCAGCGTGCTGCGTGACGACGCCGGCCGCGTCTACCCGCTGATCCGCAACCCGCGCACGTGGCAAGACACCGATCGCCGGCTGTTCCTCGGCGTTCACCTCGCCGCCGACGCGCAGATCACCGGCGTGCTTTCGTTCGCGTCGCCGCGGCTCGACGACCGCGCGCGGCGGTTCACGCTGACGCTGGCGCCGAACCTGCGCGACGGCGCTGATGCGCCGTTCGCGCTCGACGTCGCCGGCCTCGCCGCACCGGCATGATCTTTCGCGGCGTCTACGCGCTGTTCGATCCGGCCGCGGAGGCCGACCCCGCCGCCTATCTCGATGCGCTGCTGCGCGGCGGCATTCGCTTGGTGCAGGTGCGCGCGAAATCGGGGATCACGGGGCCGGCGCTGCGGGCGCTGGTCGAGCGCATTCGCGAGGCCGGCGGCACCGCGATCGTCAACGACGACGTCGACCTGGCCCTGGAAGCCGACGGCGTTCACCTCGGCCAGGAAGACCTCGCCGGTCACGACCTGCGGGCGTTGCGGGCGCGGCTCGGACCACGCGCGATCGGCCTCTCGTGCGGCACCCCGGCCGAGGCGCGGGCGATTCCGGCCGGGCTCGTCGACTACGTCGGCGCCGGCCCCATCTTCGCCACCGCCTCGAAGAGCGACGCCGGCCTGCCGATCGGCGTCAGCGGCGTGCGCGCCGTCGTCGAGGCAACCGCGTTGCCGGTGGCCGCGATCGGCGGCATCACCCTGGCCGCGTTGCCGCGGGTGCGCGAGACCGGCGCCGCGATGGCGGCGGTGATCTCCGCGCTGGCCGGCGCGGCCGATCCGGAGGCGACCGCGCGGGCGTTCGTGCGCGCTTGGGGCGGGGCATGACCCCGGTCGTCGCCGCCGTCGGCACCACCCACCCGTATGCGGCGGCGGGGTTGCTGCTCGATCTCACCGCGATCCGGGCGCTCGGCGCGCAGCCGGTCGCGGTCGTGGCCGGCGTGAGCGCCCAGGACGCCGGGCGGGTCCTCGCGCGGGCCGCGGTCGATGCGGCGACGATCGCGGCGCAATTCGACGCTCTCGCGGACGTGCCGGTGGCGGCCTTCTGCGTCGGTGCCTTGCTGGACGCGCCGTCGGTGCACGCGGTGGCCGCCGGCCTCGCGCGTTTCCCGGGCGCGGTGGTGATCTGCGATCCGGTCATCGCGGCGAGCGGCGGCGATCGGCTGGCCGACGATGCGACCATCGGCGCGATGCGCGCCGTGCTGTTCGCGCGCTGCACGCTGCTCACGCCGAACCTGGCCGAAGCTACGCTGCTGACCGGCACGCGCGTCGACGACTTGCCGGCCATGCACGCCGCGCTGCCGGCGCTGTTGGCCCTCGGCCCGCAGGCCGTGCTGCTCAAAGGCGGTCATCTGGCCGGCGACGCCTGCGACCTGTTCGCCGACGGTCACACGGTGCGCGAGTTGCGCGCGGCGCGCATTCCGCACGAATTGCGCGGGACCGGCTCGCTGCTGGCCGCCGCCGCCGCGGTGCGGTGCGCGTTCGGCGACGCGTTGCCGGCCGCGATCGACGCCGCGCGCGCGTTCGTGCGCGAACGCATCGAACGCGGCACGACGTTCGCCGGAATGCGCATCGCATTCGGCGGCGAAAGCTGAAGAATATGGCGCGTCCCGTCGTTTTTTCCGGCATCCAGCCAACCGGCTCGATTCACATCGGCAACTATTTCGGCGCGATCAAACACTGGGTCGCGGGTCAGAACGACGCCGAGAACATCTTCTGCCTGGTCGACATGCATGCGCTCACGATCCCGCAGGATCCGGAGGTGCTGCGCAGCCAGACGCTCGAGTTCGCCACGCTGCTGCTGGCCGCCGGGATCGATCAGGCGAAGTCGCGGCTGTTCGTGCAGAGCGACGTGCGCGAGCACGGCGAGCTGACCTGGTATCTGTCGTGCATCGCCTCGATGGGCCAACTGCAGCGCATGACGCAGTTCAAGGAGAAGTCGGAGGCGCAGCGCGGGGAAGTGCGCGTCGGGCTGTTCACCTATCCGGTGCTGATGGCCGCCGACATCTTGCTCTATCGGACGACGCACGTTCCGGTCGGCGACGATCAGAAGCAGCACGTCGAGCTGACGCGCGATCTCGCGCAACGCTTCAACTCCACCTACGGCCAGGTGTTCGTGCTGCCCGAGCCGGTGATTCCGAAAACCGGCGCGCGCATCATGGGGCTCGACGATCCGACCAAGAAAATGTCGAAGAGCGCGCCCGGTTCGTATCACGCCATTCGCGTGCTCGACCCACCCGATCAGATCAAGAAAGCGGTGATGTCGGCGCAGACGGACAGCGGGCGCGAGGTGCGCGCCGACCCGGCACGCCCCGGCATCACCAACTTGTTGGCGATCTACGCCGCGGCGACCGGGACCGGAATCGAAGCCGCCGAGGCGCACTTCGCCGGCGCACGCGGCTACGGCGACGTGAAGAAGGAATTGGTCGACGTGCTCGTCGAGACACTACGCCCGCTGCGCGAACGGTACGCCGAGCTGGCCGCCGATCCGGCGACGGTGCGCGCGCTGTTACGGCAGGGCGCCGCGGCCGTCGAACCGATCGCGCGCGCCACCGTCGACGACGTCAAGCGCGCGATGGGCGCCGGCTAGCGTCTCAGCGGCGCTCCAGCCACAGCGAGGCGCCGAGCTCTCCGTGGAATGCGGGGAAGGCCTGGGTGACGCGCGCGGCCTCGAATTTCGAGAAGTAGTCGTTGAAGACCAAAATCTTCCAGTCGTCGTTGCTGGTCAAGAGGGCCCGCAGCGCGTAGGCTTCGTTCCACGAGCGGTTCTCTTCCATGATCCAGGGCACCGGATATTCGAACGGCCAGCTGATGTCATGAAAATGGACGAGCACCCCGGGCGCGAGCCGCGGCAAGATCTCGAAGAGCTCGAAGGCTACGTCGCTCCCGGTGCGGAGCACGTGGCTCGAGTCGATGAAGAGGATGTCGCCGGCTTCGAGCTCCGCGAACAGCTCCAGGCCGACCGTCTGAACCGGAACATCGAGCACCCGTACGCTGCCGCGCTCGCCGATCGCTGCGCGAAGCCGTTCCGGGTGCGGCTCCACGAACGTAGCCTGGCATGCGCCGGGCAGGTACCCGTCGATCGTGTCGAGCGCGCAAGCCGACGAAAAACCGCAGCCGATCTCAACGTACCGCTTCGGCCGATATTTGCGCAGCAGCGCGTGCAGAATGAGCCCGTCGCCGATACCGAAGAAGTTGTTGTCGAAGAAGAACCGGTAACCGTCGGCACGTTTCAACGGAAACGGGCAGCTCATCATGTACGGCAGCAAGTCGTCCCAGGTCGCGACCAACGCAGCGCGGTCGAGCGCTATGCCGGGCAGCTCTGGGCCGGCCTCGGGCAAGCGGCTGACGTGCTCCGCGAGCTCCTTGGGGTTGGCGATGGGCGAATAGTAGTGACCGGGCACCACGAAGAGCACGGCCTGGCTTTGACGTTCCTCCGACGCGTTGACTTGGTCGAAGATATCCATCGGGGACCCGCCGGTAAAAACGCTGTTCGCATATTGATCGATCTCGGACACGGTCGGATCGCGTAGCAGCAGCGCATTATGGACGGCGATGACGTAGCGCACGATCCGTGCGATCTGCCCGGCACCGGCCGCAGTCGCGCCGGTGATCTTGATGCTCACGCCCGGTACTTGGGCAGCGCATCGCGCATGCGGCGCAACGCTTCTTTGAGCGTGTCGATCGACGACGCGTACGAGATGCGCAAGTAGCCCGCGCCGGCGTCGCCGAAGCACGAGCCGCCGAGCAGTCCGACGCCGGCCTCTTCGAGCAGAAAACTCCCCAGCCGTTGATCGTCCATGGTGATTTGCGAGATGTTCGGAAACGCGTAGAACGCGCCGTCGGGAACGAGGCACGACACGCCCGGCAGCTCGTTCAGGCCCGCCACCAGCACGTCGCGCCGGTGGCGAAACGTCTCGTTCATCTCAACCGGCGTGTCGGGACCGGCCAGCGCGGCCATGCCGGCTTTCTGCACGAACGTCGAGACGCAGGCGTAGGTGTTGTTGGCCATCAACGTCGCGACCCGTGCGATCGCCGGCGGGGCGAGGCAGTAGCCGAGGCGCCAGCCCGTCATCGCGTACGCCTTCGAGAACCCGTCGACGACGATCGTGCGATCGCGCAAATGCTCGAACTCCGCGAACGAAACGAAGCGCTCGCCGTAGATGTTGCGGCTGTAGATCTCGTCGGTCATGACGACGAAGCGCGGAAACTTCTCGGCCAGATCGGCGATCAGCGCGAAATCCTCGCGCGTGAACACGCCGCCGGTCGGGTTGCTCGGGCTGTTGATGATCAACAGTTTCGTGCGCGGCGTGACCTTGGCGGTCAGCTCGTCGAGATCGATGCTGAACTTGCGCGCCTCGCGCAGCGGCACCGGCACCGGGACGGCGTGCAAGTATTCCGCCGCGGCCGCGTACGTCGGATAGGCCGGCTCGGCATACACGACCTCGTCGCCCGGATCGAGCAATGCCGCCATCAGATTCCAGATGATCTGCTTGGCGCCCGGTGAGACGACGACGTTCTCGGTGCGGAACGGGATGCGCAGTCCGCGAAAGCGCGTCGCGAAATCGGCGATCATCTCGCGGAACTCGGTCAGTCCGGGGTTCGGCGCGTAATGCGTGAAGTTCGCCTGGATGGCCGCGATGCCGGCCGCTTTGATGTGCTCGGGCGTATCGAAGTCGGGCTCGCCGATCTCGAAATGGATGATGTCCCGGCCCTGCGCCTGCAACTCGCGGGCGCGGCCGAACACCGTGAACGCCGCTTCGCTGCCGAGGCGTGATGCGGCGCTCCCGAGATAATCGTGTTCGCGCGAAACCGTGGCCATAACGTGCGTACGATTCGCCAAAAGGCCGATGAAGGCCCGGTTCGTGCTCCTACGGGCCGATCGGCGCGAGTTTCACGTGGAAGTAGTCGGCGACGATGTGCTGCGCGACGATGCCCGCGACGCTCGCTCCGTAGCCGCCGGTTTTTTCCATGTAGACGGCCATGGCGAGCTTGGGGTGCGGCGCAGGCGCGTACATGACGAACCAGGTCGTGTTCCGGCCGGCGCCGCCGACCCCGGTCTGCGCGGTTCCGCTCTTGCCGCCGAGCGGCACGCCCGGTAAGGCCAGTCCGTAGCCGGTCCCGATCGGGCTGGTCACCTGGTCCATGCCGGCCTTGACCTCGTGCAGCGCCTCGCGGGTCACGTTGACGCGGCGGATCACCTCGTTGTCGAAGGTCTCGAGAATCTTGCCGCGCGGGCTGCGGATCGCCGACACGACGTGCGGGCGGTAGAGCGTGCCGCCATTGAGGACGGTCGCCAGCACGTCGGCGATCTGCAGCGGTGTCGCTTGCATCGCTCCTTGCCCGATCGCCAGTTGACAGACGTCGCTGGGCTCGAGGTGGTAGCCCTTGCCGAACGTGCGCTCGGTCCATTCCTCGGTCGGCCAATTGCCCGGGTACTCGCCGGGCAGATCGATCCCGAGCCGCGAGCCCAGCCCGTACTGCAGTGCATAGTAGCGCAGCCGCTCGTGGCCCAGACGGTAGCCGAGCTGGTAGAAATAGCCGTCCGACGACGCGGCCAGCGCCTTGACGAAATCGGTCGTGCCCAAGCCGCCCGAAACGATGTCGCTGAAGACGACGCCGTGGCAATTCCAGGAGCCCGAATCGTAGAGCACCTGGTCCTTGCCGATCACGCCGCTCGAGATCGCGCCCGAACCGGTGACCATCTTGAACGTCGATCCGGTCGGCGACGCCGCCCCGATCGCGCGGTTGTACAGCGGCTGCAGCGGGTCGTTGAGGTAATGCGCGAATTTGCGCGCGCTGATCGGCGTCGCGAAATCATTCGGGTCGTAGGTCGGATACGAGGCCATCGCCAGCACGCCGCCGGTGTAGGGATCGAGTACCACCACCGCGCCCGCCACGCGGCTGCCGAGTTGCTTGGCCCGCAGCGAGAGCTCGGCGCGCAGGTTCTTGTCGACAATGCGCTGCAGGCGCGCGTCGATCGTGGTGACCAGCGTGTTGCCCGGGATCGGGTCGACGGGCTTGAGCCGGCGGACCAGCACGCCCGCCGAATTCACCTCGATCTGCTGACCGCCGACTTTGCCGCGCAGCCACTGGTCGTAGACTTGCTCGAGGCCGTCCTTGCCGATCACGTCGTTGGGCGAATACCCCTGGTGCTGGCGCTCGCGGTATTCATCTTCGGTGATCGCGCCGACGTAGCCGAACACTTGCGCGCCGGTCGTTCCCAGCGGGTAGTTGCGGACCGGCTGCTCTTCCAGATCGACGCCCGGAATCAGCGACTCGCTTTCCGCCAGCTGCGCCGTTTGCGCCGGACTCAGATCGCTGGCCAGAATGATCGGGCCGTTCGGCTCGTAGGTTTGCACCTGGTCGAAGTTCTGGTAGTTCACGCCCAGGTGGTGGTAGAGGCGATCGGCCAGCTTCGCTTGATCGATGTGCAACACCGTCGCGAGCGCGTGCAGCGTGTCGTTGACGTTCACCACTTCCGAGGGAATGAGCGCGCACACGAACGACGGCCGGCTGCGCACCATGACGACGCCGGTGCGATCGACGATCAAACCGCGCGGCGCGGAGATCGGGATCAGCTGGATCTGATTTTCGCGCGCGGCCGACGCAAACGTCTCGCCCTGCACGAGCTGCACTTGCGCCAAACGCGCGACGATCGCGAGCAACGCGATGACCAGAACCGCGACGAACGCGATCAAGCGCGCGGTGGAACGAGCGCGGTAGGGCTTCACAACGAGGGCTTCACGCGTAGCGTTCGATACGGGTCGGTTGGCCGCCGAAGCGCGCGCGGAAGACGAGGTACACGAAGGCGTAAATGGCCGTGAGCGCGCCCGATTCGAGCGCGGCATGGAGGTGCACGGTGCCGTAACCGCGCGGGTATCCTTCGGCCGACATCACGATCCAGAACAGCGCGTTACGCACGACGACCGCGACGCCGACGAACAGGCACGGCACCACCACGCCGTCGGCGAAGAAGCCGCGCGTGATGCCGCCGAACGCCAACGCCAGCACCGTGTACGCCAGCGTCCACGCGCCGCCGGTTCCGGCGACGGCGTCGGTCAGCACGCCGGCGACGAGGCCCAGCACCGCGCCGCGGCGAGCACCCAAGCGCAGCGCGTAGAGCACGACCGCGATCGTCACGAAGGACGGGATGCCGTTGCGCACGAGCAGCAGCGGCGCGAACGCCGTCTGCACGAACAGACCCAGCGCGACGCAGCCGGCGGCGCGCCAGAACGACGGCCCGCTGACGATTTCGATCGAACGATAGTTGGTGCGGAACACGGTTATTTCGGAACGACGAGCACTCGCGTGAGAGCGTTCAAGTTCACGGCCGGCTCGACGATCGCGGATTGGTCGAGCGCGCCGGCATTCATCGGTTCGAGCGCCTCGATGCGGCCGATCGGTACGCCGGCGCGAAACGAACGCCCCTCGCCGGTGACGACGCGCGCGCCGAGCTTCAGCTTCGCGTCCTGCGAGATGAAGCGCAGCTTGACGCGCGTGAGCGTGCCGACCGCGATCGCCCACCAGCGGCCTTGCTGGATCTGCGCGGTGAGGCGGCTGGTCGGATCGTTGATCAGCAGCACCTTCGCCGAGAGCGGGTCGACCTCGACGATGCGGCCGACGACGCCCTCGCCGGTCACGACGCCGTCGTCGACTTGCACGTGATCCTTCGCGCCGCGGTCGATCGTGATCTCGTGGAGCGCGTTCTCCGGATCGAAGCCGATCACGTTCGCGGCGATGCCGCTCGGGTTGGTCGCTTGCGCGCGCTCGAGCGACGCGGCCGCCGGCACGCCGGCGAGCGTTTCGGTCAACGCGCGGTTTTCGGCCGCGAGGCGGGCGTTCTCGGCCTGCAGCGCGGCGTTGTCGTGCGCGAGCTGCGGCGCCGAGACGATCGCGCTGAAGCCGTCATGCGTGACGCGCACGACCGTCGTGGCGGCGAGCTGCGCCCACGCGCTCACGCTCGTGATCACGACGGTCAGGGGACTGGCGCGGCCGGCGCGGATGAAATCGAGTTGCAGAAGAGCGAGCAGTGCGGCGACGATGATCGCGCCGGCTACCGCGAATAGCTTTCTGTCATCCCGATACGTAAAGATTGGTACCACCTCGTCAGCCGGTCGGCATGCGGACGCATGTGCTCGAGCAAGCTCGGCGACGCGAGAATTTCACCGGCACCGCGAGCGACGGCGAGAAGCGGTTCGTCCGCGACCGTTGTCGGGACGTTCGTGCGGATGGTCAGCTCGCCTGCGAGCCCCGGGATCAACGCACCGCCGCCGGTCAACGTAATGCCGGTCTCCATCAAGTCCGCGGCGAGGTCCGGCGGGGTCGCTTCCAGGATCGACCAAGCGGCGCGCACGATCGCGTCGATCGCATCGTGCATCGCTTCGCCGACGAGCCGTTCGGGAATCGCGCGGCGCCCGGGCAGCATGAGGTTCATGTCGGTTCCGGCGACGGTGAACGGGTCGCGGCCCGGCGGGCGGCCGGCGTAGCCGCGCTCGATCTTCAGCCGCTCGGCGGTCAAGGTGCCGACCGCGAAGCGTTCGTCGTTGCGCAGCTTGGCCGCGATCGCGGCATCGAACGTGTCGCCGCCGATCTTGATCGAGTGCATGGCGACGATGCCGCTCAACGCGAGCACCGCGATCTCGGTCGTGCCGCCGCCGATGTCGACCACCATGCGGCCGCGGGTCGTCGTGACGTCGAGTCCGGCACCAACCGCCGCCGCCACGGCTTGCGGCACGAAGATCGTCGTGCGCGGTCCGGCCGCGCGGACCGCCTCTTCGATGGCCTTGCACTCGATGTCGGTCGCGCAGCCCGGCACGCAAGCGATGATGCGCGGGGCGATGCGCGGCCGGGCCGCCAGCGCCCGGTCGATCATGGTGGTGATCAGCGTGTGGGCCCCGGTGAAGTCGGAGATCGTGCCGCCGCGCAGCGGACGGACGACGTCGATCCGGCCGGGGGCCCGGCCGTCCAGTACCTTGGCCGCGGCGCCGACCGCCACGACCGAACGATCGCTGTGCCGGAACGCGACCACCGACGGCTCGCTGACGATGATGCCGGCATCGTGTTCGTACACGACGGTGTTCGCGGTCCCGAGGTCGATCCCGATGTCGGGGCTGAGGGTCGAGCGCAGCGAGGACGCGACGGTCATGCCGGGCTCCCGGCGAACGAACGGCGCGGGCGCAGGCGGAAGCCCAGACGCGCGACGGCGCGGGCGAAGGCCGCCAGCGGGAAGCCGACCACGGTGGAGTAGTCGCCGTCGATACGCTCGACCAGGGTGGCGGCGAAGCCCTGAATGCCGTAGGAGCCGGCCTTGTCCCGGCCGTCGCCGCTGGCCACGTAGTCGTCGATCGTCTCGCGGTCGAGGGCCGCGAAGCGCACGCGGGTGCTCACCGCTTCGACGACCGGAATGATGCCGCTCGGCTCGCGCAGCGCGAACGCCGTGTGGACCTGGTGGCTGCGGCCGCTCAACGCTTCGAGCATCGCACGAGCATCGGCGTCGTCACGCGGCTTGCCCAGGGCGCGGCCGTCGAGATCGACGACCGTGTCGGCGCCGATCGTCAAATGCGGCGAAGGCGCGGCCGCTTCGACCTTGCCCCGCGCGTGAACGAGCGCCGTCTCGATCGGGGAGCGGCCGGGCAGCGGAGCTTCGTCGTACGCGGACGGGATGATGACGACGCCGAGACCGAGCGATAACAGCAATTCGCGCCGCCGGGGCGACGCACTCGCGAGCCCCACGGTCTCGAGATCGGTGCGTTCGTTTGCGATACTGCGATTCTATCGGGCGATTCCGCCGCGGCGCAAGCAAAGATGCAAAATTGTTGGCTGCGTCCGCTTACGCAAGGTCCAACCGAGCGACGTCGTCGGCGGTCTCGGCGCGCGCGACGAGCCGGCGCGAACCGTCCCGAACGAACACTACGGCGGGCTTGCCGAAGCGGTTGTAATTGCTGGCCATGCTGTAGGTGTAGGCCCCGGTGTAGCGCATCGCGATGAGATCGCCGGCCCGCACGTCCTCGGGCAAGAGGTATTCGCCGATCTCATCGTTCTCGCACGAGCGTCCGGCCAGGGTCGCGGGGGCCGGGGCGCCGGTGGCCGCGGATGCGATCAGGTCGGCCGGATGGTGTGCGCCGTAGAGCAGCGGCCGGGGGTTGTCGGTCATCCCGCCGTCGACTACGACGAAGCGCCGCGCGCCTTGCCGCTTGACCGTCACCACGCGGTAGAGCAAGCTTCCGGCCCGCGCGATCAGGGCCCGGCCGGGTTCGATCGCGAGCCGGTAGGGCGTGTTCGCCGCCCGGGCTGCCAAGCGTCCGGCGAAAGCATCGAGGTCGATCGGCCGGGGTTCTCCGGGGCCGTTCTCGATACCGATCCCGCCCCCGACGTTCAGCTCCTCGACCGGGTGCCCGAGCGCCCGGGCGGCGTCGGCAAACGGGATCAGGGCCTCGAGATTGGCGACCAGCGGCTCGACGTCGACGATCTGCGATCCGACGTGCGAGTGCAGCCCGATCAGGCGCAGTTGCGGCAACGCGGCGATGCGCCGGATCGTCGCGTCGGCCGCGCGCGCGGGAACGCCGAACTTCGTATTCTCGCCGCCGGTGCGGATGTATTCGTGCGTGTGGGCTTCGATGCCGGCATTGATGCGCAGCATGACGTTGGCGGGTGCATCGGGGCGCGCGAGTTCGGCCAGCCGCTCGATTTCTTCCGCGTTGTCCAATACGCCGAACGCCACGCGACCGCCGGCGATCGCCGCCAGCTCGGCATCGGTTTTCGCGACGCCGTGAAAGTAGATGCGCCCGCTCGGAAATCCGCCGCGTTCGCCGGTGATCAGCTCGCCGAGCGAGCACACGTCGAGCCGCAACGGCGTGGCGGCGAGCAGTTCGGCCAGCGCCGTGACGAGAAACGCTTTGCCCGCGTACCCGACCGCGATGCCGCGCGCGACGAACGCGCGCACGAAGCGATCGATTTCGAGCTCGAACTCGTCGATGTCGATGACCACCAGCGGCGTCCCGTATTCCGCCGCTAATTCGCGCGCCGGCACCCCGCCGATCGTTGCGATTGCGCTCGTCTCGTCGATCATCGGTAGAGTCCGTTCTCTTCGATGTAGCGATAGACCGGTTCGGGAACGAGGTAGCGCACGCTCTTGCGTTCGGCTAGACGCGCGCGAATCAGCGTGGCCGATTCGGCGACCAGCGGCAAATCCAAATAGCGCACCTTCGCGCGCCGGTTGGGGGCAAGTCCCTCGAGTGCGGCGTCGAGCTCGGTTTGCGTGACCTCGCCGCGCGGCGCGATCACGAACGCCGCGAGCCGGTCGAGGATCGCATCGAGCCGTTCCCAGCGCGAATGCACGAGCGAATCGCCGCCGACGATGAACGTCAGCTCTTCACCGGGATAGCGCTCGGCCAAGCGCGGCAACAGATCGGCGGTGAAACCGGTCGCAGCGTCGGCCAAATCGGTTTCGTCGAGCGCGAACGTGGTGTTGGCCGCGATCGCCAAACGAATCATATCGGCGCGCGCCGCCGGCGCCGCGCTGAGCGGCGCCTGGCGGTGGCGTCCGGTGCGCGTCGGCACGAACAGCACGCGCGAGAGGCCGCACGCTTCGCGCACCGCCTCGGCAACGAACAAATGCCCGTTGTGAACCGGATCGAAGGCGCCGCCAAAAATGCCGAGCCCCATCAGCTATAATCGAACTCGACGCCGGCGATGCGCACGGTATCGCCGTCGTGGACGCCCAAATCGCGCAATTTCTTGGTCACGCCCATTTTCGCCAAGATACCTTCGAAGCGCGCCAGCGCTTCGTCCGACTCGAAATCCGTCATCTGCGCCAGCCGCTCGACGCGCTCGCCGCTGACGACGTAGATGCCGTCCTCGATGCGAATCTCGAACGGCTCGGCCGGCCGCAGATCGTGCACCGCCGGCTCCGGTTCCGCGACGTCGGGCGGCGGCAGCGCGCGAATCGTTTCCCAGGCCGCGTACATCAGCTCGCGCGTGCCCTCGTTGGTCGCGGCCGAGATGCCGCGCAGGCCGGGAAAGCGTTCGCGCAGCGTCTCGTACGTCGCGCGCGCGTCGGGCAGATCGATCTTGGTGACGACGAGCAGCGTCGGCTTGTTCGGCAACGCCGGGTTCCAGGCCGCGAGCTCGTGCTCGATCGTGGTCTTGTCGGCCAGCAACTCGTCGAGCGGCTTCGCGCCGTCCATCAAGTGGATGAGCACGCGCGTGCGCTCGACGTGCCGCAGGAAGCGATCGCCCAGACCCGCACCGTGGCTCGCGCCCTCGATCAAGCCCGGCACGTCGACCAGCACGAACGACGATTCCTCATCGATGCGCACGACGCCGAGTTGTGGTTCGAGCGTGGTGAAGGGATAGTCGGCGATCTTCGGGCGCGCTGCCGAAACGACCGACAGGAGGGTCGACTTGCCGGCGTTGGGCAAACCGATCAGTCCGGCATCGGCCAGCAGTTTCAGCTCCAAACGCAGCGTGCAATGCTCGCCGGGCTCGCCTTTTTCGGCGAAGTGCGGCGCTTGCCGCGCCGACGTCGCGTAGTGCTGGTTGCCCAAACCGCCGCGGCCGCCTTTGGCGACGAGCGTGCGCTGCAGCGGCGCGCTCAGGTCCGCGAACAGCCGTTCTTGCGCGACGGTGCCGTCGGCGTCGACCGCCGCGCGATACACCAGCGTTCCGACCGGCACCGGGATCACCAGATCGTCGCCGGCTTTCCCCGACTTGTTGCTTTGCGATCCGGCGTGGCCGGAATCGGCGCGAAAGACTTTCTTGAAGCGGAAGTTGACCAGCGTCCCGACGTTGGGCGTCGCTTCGAGAAAGATGTCGCCGCCGTGCCCGCCGTCGCCGCCGGCCGGCCCGCCTTTCGGCACGTATTTCTCACGCCGCCACGCGATGATGCCGTCGCCGCCGTTGCCGGCTTCGAGCGTGATCGCTGCTTCGTCGATGAATTGCATGCGGTGCCGAAAATCAAAAAGAGAGCCGCGCGGCTCTCTTTCGAGGAGCGAGCGTGGTGGCCGGCGCCTCAGCCGGCCGCGATGACGTTGATATGCTTGCGGTTCCGCGAGGTGGTGAAGCTGACCTGACCCTCGACGATCGCGAAGATCGTGTGGTCCTTGCCCATCATGACGCCGACGCCGGGGTAGAACTTCGTCCCGCGCTGGCGGATGATGATGTTGCCCGGCACGACCGCTTGGCCGCCGAAGCGCTTCACACCCAGACGCTGCGCGTTCGAATCGCGCCCGTTCCGCGTGGAACCGGCACCTTTTTTCGACGCGAACAGCTGCAGATCGAATTGGAACATAACCGGGAGAGTATACCAGGCCGCTCCCAAGGGGTCAAACGCCCACGGGCTGCAGCGGGCGGGCAACCAAGGGGACCGGGCTCGCGGGGCGCAGCGTCACCGAGGGCTGGGGGAAGAGCGACGCCACGCCCGGGGTCGCGGCGAATTGCCAGCGACGGGCGATCGTGGCCAGCACCAGGACCAGCTCGGTCCAGGCGAAGCCCTCGCCGATGCAGAGCCGGGTGCCGCCGCCGAACGGAAAGTAGGCGAACTTCGGCTGCGCTTCGGTCTCGCCGTTCGACCAGCGTTCGGGCCGGAACGCCTCCGCTTCGTGCCAGAAGCGCGGGTCGTGGTGGCTGATCCACTGGCTGGCCAAGACGATCGAATCCCGCGGGATCGTCCACGCCCCGAGGCTGGTCGTCTCGGCGGCCCGCCGGCCGACGACCCACGCCGGCGGATAGAGGCGCATCGACTCGGCGATCACATCGTGCGTGTAGCGCAGCCGCGGGAGGTCCTCGAACCCCGGCGCCCGCCCGTCGAGGACCGCGGTCAGCTCGTCGGCGAGGCGGGCTGCCGCTTCGGGGTACCGGGCGAGCAGCCACCAGGTCCAGGTGAGCGCCCGGGCCGTGGTCTCGTAACCGGCCAGGAAGATCGTCATCACCTCGTCGCGGATCTGCTCGATCCCCATGCCCTCGGGTCCGTCGCCCGAGGTGAGCAGCATCCCCAGGACGTCGGGGCGCTCGCTCACCCCCTCGCGCCGGTCCGCGGCGCGCCGCGCGTAGATCAGGCGGTAGACGACGGAATCGAGCTCGGCCCGGGCGGCGCGGAAGCGCCGCACGATCGGCACCATCGGCAGGTGGTCGAGCAGCTCGCCGATCGGGGTCAACGAGATCGGGAAGCTGACCATCGCCTCGTGCATCGCCCGCCCGATCGTGTCGGCATCGTCGTCGACGTCGGCTCCGAACAGCGTTTCGGCCGCGATCCCGAGCGTCAGCCGCGACATCGCACCGTCCATCTCGATCGTCGCGCCGGCTTCGAGGCCGGCGGCGAAGCGCTCGGCGCGGGCCACCATCGTCTCGGCGTAGCCGGCGATCCGTTCGCGATGAAAAGCCGGCTGCACCAGACGCCGTTGGCGCAGGTGGAAGGCGCCGTTGCTCGTGAGCAGGCCCTTCCCGAGCAGCCGCTCGAGCCGCTGCGTCCCGCGGCCCTTCACGAACGCGCGGCCGTTGGTGACCAGCATCTCCTCGATCGCGGCCGGCTCGCTGAGGTATTAGAAGCGCTGCAATCCGACCCGCGCGCTGGCGATCGGTCCGTAGCGTTCGGCGACCCGGCGAAAGAACACCGGGAAGCCGGACATGCCGTGCGCCGGGAGCATTCCGCGAAACGCTTCGATCGGGCCGGGGCCGGGCGGAAACCGCGTCATCAGCGCTTATACTGCCCGCACCCACGCCGGTTTCCCGCCGCCGGGCATGGGGTGGGTAGAGGGTCGTCGTATCCCCGCACGTTTTGGAGAAGCGGCGAGTCGTCATCACGGGGATCGGTGCGGTTACGCCGTTGGGTAATTCGCGGGATGCGTTGTGGGAGGCGCTCGTCGCCGGCCGCAGCGGCGTCGCGCTGATCGAAGCCTACGACTCCTCGAAGCTGCACACGCACATCGCGGCCGAGGTCAAGAACTTCGACGCCGATGCCTTGATCGGACGCCGCGAAGCGCGCCGGATGGACCGCTACGCCCACTTCGCGTTCGTCGCGGCGCGCGAAGCGCTGGCCGACGCGAAGTTCCCCGAAGACCCCGAAATTCGCGCGCGCACCGGTGCGATCGTGGCCAGCGGGATCGGCGGCATCATCACGGTCGAAGACACGGTCGTGGCGGTTGCCCCGAACAAAGCCTGGGATCGCATCTCGCCGTTCTTCGTGCCGATGCTGATGTCGAACGCCGCCGCCGCGCACATCTCGATGGCGCACGGGCTGCGGGGGCCGATCTTTTCGGTTGCGAGCGCGTGTGCGAGTTCCAACGACGCGCTGGCGGTGGCGTACGACAAGATCGCGCTCGGTCAAGCGATCGCGGTGGTCACCGGCGGCAGCGAAGCAACGGTGATGCCGACCGCGATGGGCGGCTTCGACTCGATGAAAGCGCTCTCGCGCCGCAACGACGAGCCCGAAAGAGCCAGCCGCCCATTCGATTTGGAACGCGACGGATTCGTGCTCGGCGAAGGTTCGGCAATTCTCGTGCTCGAGGACCGCGAGTTCGCGCTGGCGCGCGGCGCACGCATCTACGCCGAGATGCTCGGCTACGGCCAATCCGGCGACGCCTACCACATCGCGCAACCCGATCCCGCATCGCAAGGCGTCATCCTCGCGATGCAGCGCGCGCTGGACAACAGCGGCATCGCGAAAGAAGCGATCGGCTACATCAACGCGCACGGCACGTCGACGCCGCTCGGCGACTTGGCCGAATCGCAAGCGATCGAAACGGTCTTCGGCGAGCACGCCTACAAGCTCGCGGTCAGCTCGACCAAGTCGATGCACGGCCACCTGCTCGGCGCGGCCGGCGCGGTGGAAGGCTCGGCGACCGCCCTGGCGCTCTACCACGGCATTCTCCCGCCGACGATCAACTACGAGCGTCCCGATCCGGAATGCCGGCTCGACTACGTGCCCAACGTTGCGCGCGAAGTGCGCGTCGACGTGGCCTTCTCCAACGGTTTCGGTTTCGGCGGCCACAACTCGACCGTCGTCCTGGCGCGCCATGTCGACGCAGCGTAGGCGCCGCATCGCCGCGCTGCTCAAGCTGAGCGGCGCGCCGGAGGTGGATGTGTCGGCTGTGGAATGCGCCTTCGTGCACGAGAGCGCGTCGAGCGAAGGCGCCGGTCCGTCGAACGAGCGGCTCGAGTTCTTCGGCGACGCGATCCTCGGCTTTCTCACCTCGCGCTGGCTGTGGCAGCACTATCCGGCCGCCGGCGAGGGCGAGTTGAGCCGCCGGCGGGCCTCGATCGTCAGCGGCGAAGCCTGCGCCCAGTCGGCGCGGCGACTCGACCTGGGCGAGATCGTGCGCTTGGGGGTCGGTATGCAGCATGCTGGCGGCGCGGCCAACACCTCGGTCCTGGCCGACGCCTTCGAGGCCTACCTCGGCGCGCTGTACCTGGCGACCGACGTCGAGCGCGTGGCGCGGTTTCTCGAAACGCACCATTTCGCCCACGCCGACCATCCCGAGGCCGGGGCCGGCGATGCCAAGACCGCACTCCAGGAGTTCGCCCACGCGCGCTTCGCGGCGGCCCCGATCTATTTCGAGCGGGCCGAGGGTCCGCCGCACGACCGGCGATTCACCTCGCAGGTACGAATTGCCGACGAGATCGTGGGCGAAGGGATCGGCGCGTCGAAGAAAGCTGCGCAGCAGAGCGCCGCCGCGATGGCGCTGGCCTACCTGCGCAACCGTCATCCCGAACCCGAGCCGCCGGAATCACCTCCGCCGTCACCCCCTCCCTCCTCGTCCCCCTCGTCAACGGAGGGGCGCGTTATCGCGCTTCGGCCGTCCCGCCATCGCCCGAGCCCCCAAACGAAGGCACCCTAACCACCGATGCGACTCAAATCCCTCAAAGTGTTCGGCTTCAAGACCTTTGCCGAATCGACCGTCCTCGACTTCACCCCCGGCATAACGGCGGTCGTCGGCCCGAACGGTTCGGGCAAATCGAACCTCGTCGACGCCATCCGCTGGGTGCTCGGCGAGCAGAACACGCGCAGTCTGCGCTCGCAGCACCTCGAAGACGTGATCTTCGCCGGCAACACCGCGCGCAAACCGCTCGGCATGGCCGAGGTCTCGCTCACCTTCGACAACAGCGATCGCGCGTTGCCGCTCGATTTCGAAGAAGTGCAGATCACGCGGCGCGCCTATCGCGTCGGCGAATCGGAGTTCTATATCAATCGCAGCCCGGTGCGTTTGCGCGACGTCGTCGAGCTGCTGATGGGAACCGGCCTCGGGCCCGGCTCGTACGCGATCGTCTCGCAGGGCCAGATCGATGCAATCCTCTCGTCGAAGCCGACCGAACGGCGGGCGCTGTTCGAAGAGACGGCCGGCATCGGAAAATTCCTGGCCCGCAAAGCCGAATCGATGCGCCGGCTCGACGCGACCGAGCAGAACGCGATCCGCGTCAACGACCTGCTCGCCGAGCTCGAGCGCCGCGTCCCCGAGCTCGACACGCAAGTCCGCCGCGCGCGGCGGTACCGGCGCGTGACCGCGCGCGTGCGCGATCTCGAAATCCTCTCCTATCTGCGCGCGAGCGCGTCGCGGCGTGAGGAACGCGAACGCGTCGCCGCCGCGGCCGGGCACAACGAGGATCGGCGCGCCGCGGCGGCCGCGCGCGCGGCGACGCTCGGCGCCGAAGCGGAGACGCTGCGCTCGAAACTCTACACGCTCGAGCTCGAGCGCGAAGAGCGCCGCGTCGAGGCGCAGCGCGCGCGTGAGGTGACGTCGCGCATCGAAGCCGATCTCGCGGCGGCCACCGCGCGGCGCGACGCGCTCGACGCGCAATCGCACGCCAGCATCGCCGACCGTGAGCGCGTCGAGAGCGAACGCGAACGCCTGAGCGCGCGCATCGCCGAGCTGTCCGTGCAGCTCGATCCGCTGGCGGAGCGCGCCGACGAGATTCGCACGCGCGAAGCGGCGGCGACGCAAGCGGTGGCCGACGCCCGCGCGGCGCTGGACACGATCTATGCCGACCTGCGCGGCGTCGAGGCGATCGTCGCCGAACGCGCGGCCAGCGAAGCCGAGCGGCGCGTGCGCTTGGCCGGCACGCAGAGCGACATCGCGCGCTTGACCGGCGAGCTCGGCCGGCTCGAAAGCGAGCGCGCGCGCTTGACCGCCCGCGCCGCCGAAGCGCGAGCCGTGCTGGCGGAGTGTGACGCGTCGATCGCCCGCTACGAACGCGAAGCGGCCGAACAACGCGACGTCGCGACGGCCGAAAGCGCGCGCGGCGACGCCGCGGCGGAGCGCGTCGCCGAGCTGCATGCCCGCTATCGCAGCGTGGCCAGCGACCTCGCGGCCTCGGAATCGCGCCTGCACACGATCGAGGAACTCGAGGCTACGCTCGAAGGGCACGTGCCGGGCACGCGCGCCGTCGTCGAGGCGGCTGCGCGCGGCGACCTCAGCGGTCTGCATGGCGTCGTCTCCAACCTGATCGAGGTCGACGAGCGCTACGCGCGCGCGCTCGACGTCGCGTTCGGTACCGGGCTGTCCAACATCGTGACCGCGACCAGCGAAGACGCGGAACGCGCGATCGCCTACCTGCGCGAACGCGAAGCGGGCCGCGCGACGTTTCTGCCGCTGGACACGCTGGCGCATCGGGACGGGCATACGCTCGGGGCCTTGAGCGGCCGGCCCGGCATCATCGGCTACGCGCACGAGCTGGTGCGCAGCGAGGCGCGGTACCGCGGCATCGTGTCGTTCCTGGTCGGCCGCGTGCTGGTCGTCGACGAATTGCGCACCGGCATCGCGCTGGTACGCGGGGAGCATTTCCGCGACTCGATCGTCACCCTCGAGGGCGAGCAGATCCTCGGCGGCGGCGCGATCACCGGCGGCCGCTACCGCCGCGAGCGCTCGATCTTGGGACGCCGCGCGCAAGCGCAATCGCTGCGCGAGCGCATCCCGCAGCTGCGCGCCGAGCTCGAAGCGATCGAACGCGACGGCCTGGCGGCCAAAGCCGAAGTCGACGCCGCCGGCGTGGCGCGCGACGCGGCCGTGACGTTCGCCGGCGAAGCCGAAGCCGCGCTGCGCGACGCGAGCGCGCGCCGCAACGGCGCCGAAACCGAGATCGCGCGCCTCGACGACGAGCTGCGCACGACCGGCGAACGGGCGGCGGCGGGGCAACGCGATCTCGAGACCGCGCAGCAGACGCAGGCCGCGCTCGAAGGGACGGCGGTCGACGCCGGCGATCTCGAAGAGCGGCGCGAAGCGCTGGTCGCGGCGCTCGCCGGCGCGCGCGAAACGATCGCCGGCGCTGAAGCCGCGCAGCACGACGTGGCCCGCGAAGCCGGCTCGCTGCGCGAGACGGTCGCCTCGCTGACCACCGAACGCGAAGGACACGCCACGCGGCTGGGCTTGCTCGACGCCGACTCCGAACGCGTCAGTGCGACGCGCGAACAGACCGCGCGCGAGCTGGAACGCTTGCGCGAGGCGATCGCCGGCGAGTCCGAGCGTCTGGCGATGACTCGCGAAGCGGTGGCCGCGGCCGACCGCGCGGTCGAGGACGCCAACGCCCGCCGTGAGGCGACGGCCAACGACCTCGCGCAACGCGAAGCCGACGAGCGCATCGCCCACAACGAAGACCGCGAAGCGACCGCAGCCGGCGAAGGCTCGCGCCGGCGCCTGGCCGAGATCGACGCCGAGCTCGGCATGCTGGTGCAAACGTTCGCGCAGAACCCGGCCAGCGACGACGAGCAGCGCGACGTCGTGGAGCGCTACGCCGCCGAGCCCGACGACGTGATCGAGGAATTGCCGCGGTTGCGCGAAGAGCTCGCGCGGCTGAGCGCCAACGTCAACCTCAACGCCGAAGCCGACCGCGACGAACTGGTCGAACGCGAGCGGTTCCTGCGCGAGCAGATGGCCGATCTGCAGCAAGCGCGCGAGACGCTGCTGGCGACGATCGCCGAGATCGAAGTCTCCTGCCAAGTGCAGTTCAACGAAACGTTTACCGCGGTGGCGGCGCGCTTCTCCGAAACGTTCGCCCAGCTGTTCCCCGGCGGCGAAGCGCGCATGTGGCAGACCGATCCCGACCATCTTTCGGAGACCGGCATCGAGATCGCCGTGCAGCCGCCGGGCAAGAAGATGACGGCGCTGGCGGCCCTCTCGGGCGGCGAACGCGCGATGACGGCGGCCGCGCTGATCTTCGCGCTGATCCGCGTCAAGCCGTCGCCGTTCTACTTGCTCGACGAGGTCGACGCCGCGCTCGACGACGCCAACGTCGAACGGCTCTCCGAGATGGTGCGCACGCTGGCCGGCAATTCGCAGATGCTGATCGTCACCCACAACAAGAAGACGATGGAGCTGGCGTCGCGCATGTACGGCGTCACGATGCAGGAGCCGGGCGTGTCGTCGATCGTCTCGGCTTCGCTCGACGGCGGCGGCGCTCCCGAAGCGGCGCGCGAAGAGGCCGCCGTTGCCGGTTAGAGACGCAGCACTCATCTCGGTCTACGACCGGACCGGCATCGTCGAACTTGCCCGCGCCTTGGTGGCCGCGGGCACGGTGATCTACGCGACCGGCGGCTCGGCGGCGCATCTGCGTGGCGCCGGATTGGCGGTTCACGAGGTCGAGGAACTGACCGGCTTTCCGGCGCTCTTCGACGGCCGCGTGAAGACGCTGCACCCCAACGTCTTCGGCGGCATCTTGCGCGACACGGCCAGTGCCGAGCACGAAGCCGATGCCGCGCGCTACGGCATCCCGTTGATCTCGACCGTGATCGTGAACCTCTACCCGTTCGAGGCGACCGCCGCCCGCGCGACCGCGACGCTGCGGGAAGCGATCGAGCAGATCGACATCGGCGGCGTCTCGCTGTTGCGCGCGGCGGCGAAGAACTTCGAACGCGTGACCGTGCTCAGCGATCCCGAACAGTATGCCGAGGTCATCGCCGCGTTGCCGCACCAGCTCTCGCGCGATGCGCGGCGGCGGCTCGCGACGCGGGCCTTCGAACGCACCGCCGAATACGATTCGGCGATCTCGCGCTACATGGAATCGGGTTTGCTGGCCAACGAATTGCCCGGTTCGCTCGCGCTGACGATTCCGATCGAGCAGCCCTTGCGTTACGGCGAGAACCCGCAGGACCGCGCGGCATTCTACCTCGCGCGCGAAACCACGCTGCCCGAACAGTTGTGGGGCAAGGCGCTCTCGTACAACAACCTGCTCGATTTGGACGCGACGCTGCGCATGCTGGTGCGCGCGCGTACCGGCATCGACGCGCCGTTTGATCTGCCGCCGGCGCGTTGCCGCGCGGCGATCGTCAAGCACACGGTGCCGTGCGGCGTTGCGGAACGCGAAACGGTGGCCGAGGCCGTGCGCGCCGCGCTCGACGCTGACCCGATCTCGGCCTACGGCGGGATCATCGCCGTCGACGGGCCGATCGATCTCGCGGCGGCCGAATCGCTGGGCGAATTCTTCCTCGAGATCGTCGCGGCGCCGGCGTTCGAGCCCGACGCGCTGGCGCGCTTGCAGCGCAAGAAAAACCTGCGCATCATGCGCTACGACGCCGGCATGCCGCAGCGCATCGCCGAGGAGTTGCGCGTCCGGTCGGCGCTGGGCGGGGTGCTGGCCGAGGACGACGATCCGGCCGCTCCGGCCGAGACCTGGCGGGTGGTTTCCAAGCGTGCGCCGGGCCCGAACGAGTGGCGCGACCTGATCTTTGCCTGGGACGTCGTGCGGCACGTCAAGTCCAACGGCGTCGCGGTCGTGCGCGACGTGGTTTCACGCGGTATCTGTGCGGGGCAAACGAACCGCGTGAGTGCGGTGCGGATCGCCGGCGAACGAGCCGGTAGCTTTGCGGCCGGCGCGGCCTGCGCCAGCGACGGGTTCTTCCCGTTTCCCGACGGCTTGATCGCCGCGGCCGAGGCCGGCTGCACGGCGGTGATCGCCCCGTCGGGGTCGATTCGCGACGCCGAGGTCATCGCGGCGGCCGACGAGCGCAACATCGCGCTGGTCTTCTCGAATTACCGCTACTTCTTGCACTGACGTGCGCGCGTTCGCCGGGTTCCTGATCCGCTTGGTCGCCTACGCGCTGGTGCTGGGTGCCGTGGCACGCATCGCGGACGCGCTGTGGGTGCGCTACGGCCTCGACGGCTCGATCGCGCTGCAGCCCTTCCACGACCTCGGGATCGAGGTGCTGCTGATCGCGCCGCTGCCGCTGGCTCTGCTGGGCTTCGGGCCCCTGCGTCAGGCCGCGATCTTCGTCGCGGCGTTCCTGGTCGGCATCGCGCTGACCGCGCCGTTCGCCGCCGCGCGCTTCAGCGGGATCTAGCCGCCGGCCGCAGCGGCCGGCGTTTTCAACCCGGCGAGCATGCGCAGCGCGCGCTCGAGCGAGAGCCGGGTGGCGTCGGCGTCGTACGCCGGCCCGCCCGGGCTCGTGAACCCGTGCGCCACACCCGGATAGACGTACAGTTCGGCGAGCGGATCGGACGCCAGCGCGCGCTGCACCGCCTCGATCTCCGGCATCGGCACTTGCTGATCGGCCCCGCCGCAGTGAAAGCTGGCCGGCACGCGGAGCGCGGCGGCCGCTTCGAGCTCCGCGCCCATGCGCGAAGGATGGAACGCCGCTACGGCGTCGGCACCCATGTAGGCGCCGGCGAGCAGCGTGTAGCGGCCGCCGAAACAATAGCCGACGCAGGCCCATTTGCCGTTGCACTCGGGCAGCGCCAGAACGTAGTCGCGGACCTTCGCGATGTCTTTTTGCCCCTGCTCGTGGTCGAAGCGAGTCGCGCGTTCGACCGCCTTCGCGAACGCGTCCTTGGCGCTCATGTCCAACGGACCGGGCGCGGTGCGGAAGAACATGTCGAGCGACACCGTGAGGTAGCCGTTGGCCGCGAACATCTCGACCGTATCGCGCGCGACCTTCCCGATGCCGAAGACCGACGGCACGATGACGACGGCCGGTGCCGGTACGCCGGCCGGATGCGCCGTGTAGGCGGGCATTTCGTCGGCGCCGCCGACGGGAATCGTGATGTCGCGCGCGGCGATCGGCATCTCGCGTCGTTCGGTTCGGCACGCGCAAATACTGCCGGAGAATTCACGCTCGCGCGGAAACGGTCGGCATGTCGCGCTACCTGCACACCTCGATCTTCGTCAACGACATGGCGGCGTCGATCGACTTCTACACGAACAAGCTCGGTCTGAAGCTCCTGGGCGGCCCGAACCACTATCCCGGCAACGCCGACATGGCGTTCGTCGGCAGCGACTGGAACGCGTACATCGAGCTGGTCTTCGATCTCGAGGCCCATCCGCCGTACGCGTTGGGAAATCGCTACGAACACCTCGCGCTCGAAGTCGACGGCGACATGAAGAGCACGATCGAGCGCCTGCGCGCGAACGGCGTGAAGATTCTCAGCGAACCGAAGAAGCCGCCCAGCGGCAGCCGCTGGATCGCGTTCGTCGAGGATCCCAACGGCATTCCGGTCGAGTTACTCGAGCCGCGAACGGAAGACTAAACGCTGCGCAAGCGGGGTTCGCGGCCGCCGAGCCGGCTGTGCACCGCGCGCGTCTTCTGCACGCCGGCGATCATCGCGATGGTCATGGCGTCGAGCAGCTCCAGCAGCCTGGTCACGATCGCGCCGATGGGCAGCGACATCGCCTGGGTGTGGGCCTCGCCGGCACTGAGGAATCGGCTGCTCGCTGCGGCGTTCTGCTCCTCCATGGTGGACAGAATAACAGGTCAAAAAGCGGTACAAGGGGGAGTAAATAGCGCCACCGTACACAAGCGAACCGAATCGCTGAAGGCCCGGCGCAAGCCTCCCGGAAAGTCCGCCTCCCGTGAATCGCCTGGCCGCCCCGCGCGGCACCCACGACGTGCTGCCGCCCCGTTCGGCCGATTGGAACCGCCTCGAGGGCCGGGCCCGCGAGATCGCCGAGCGCTTCGGCTACGGTGAGATCCGCACGCCCACGTTCGAATCGACCGAGCTGTTCGTGCGCGGGGTCGGCGAGACGACCGACATCGTCGAAAAAGAGATGTACACGTTCCGGGACAAGGGCGATCGCAGCCTGACGCTGCGCCCCGAGTGGACGGCGCCGGTCGTGCGCGCCGTGCTGGAGCACTCGCTGCTCGCCCAGGGGCCGCAGCGGCTGTACTACATCGGCTCGATCTTCCGCTACGAGCGGCCCCAGGCGGGGCGTTACCGCGAGGCGCACCAGTTCGGCATCGAGTGCTTCGGGTTTCCGGGGCCCGAGGCCGACGTCGAGGTGATCGCGATCGCCACCAGCCTGATCGAACGCTACCGGCTGGCCGACGTCACCGTGCGCTTGAACTCGGTCGGTGACGAGGTCTGCCGGCCGCGCTACCGCGAGGCGCTGCTGGCCCACTTCCGCCCGTACCGCGCCGAGTTGTCGGCCGATTCGCAGGCGCGGCTGGAGCGCAATCCGTTGCGCATCCTCGATTCCAAGTCGCCGGCCGACGCGCCCTTCGTGGCGACCGCGCCGACGCTGTTCGAGTCGCTGTGCGCCGGCTGCCGCGAGCATTTCGACGGCGTCCGCCGCTACCTCGACGCGTTGGGCATCGCTTACGAGGTCGACCCGCTGATCGTGCGCGGGCTGGACTACTACACTCGCACGGTTTTCGAGATCACCTCGACCGCGCTCGGCGCCCAGAGCACGGTTTGCGGCGGCGGCCGCTACGACGGTCTGGTGGCCTCGCTGGGCGGGCCGCCGACGCCGGCGGTCGGGTTCGGGCTCGGCCTCGAGCGCTTCCTCATGATGGTCGACGCTGCGCGCGGCGAGGCGGTCGAGCCGCGGCGCGGGATCCAGGCCATCGCGCTCGGGGCCGCGGCGCGCGGCCGCCTCGTCCCGCTGGTGGCCGGGTTGCGCGCTTCCGGCGGCATTCCGGTCTTCGTCGATTACGGCGATCGAAAGCTGACCGCGCACTTCAAGCAGGCCGATCGCAACCGCGCGCGCTGGGCGCTGATCCTCGGCGACAACGAGTTGGCGCTCGACGAGATCGTGTTGCGCGATCTGGAGCAGCGGACGGAGCGGCGGCTGCCGCTGGAAGCGGCCGTGGGTAGCATCGCGCAAGCGGTCGTCGAAGAGGCGCTGGATGTCTGACGACGACGCCGGGCGCGTTCGGGCGCTGGCCGCGATCCTGCGGGAATACGATCTGGATGCCGTGCGCGTACAGGTCGGCGAGACCGAGTACGAGCTGGTGCGGCGCGAACCCGCGCCGGCCGCCGCGAGCATCGTCGTGCCCGGGCCCGGCTCGGCGCCGGCGGCGGCGCCCGGGGGCGAGCCGGCGGCGGTCAGCGGAGCGGCGGCATCGCCCAACGTCAAGCGCGTCACGGCGCCGGTGGTCGGCGTCTTCTACGGTGCGCCCGCGCCGGGAGCCGATCCGTTCGTCAGCGTCGGCGACCGCGTCGTTCCGGGTCAGGTCTTGTGCATTCTCGAAGCGATGAAGCTGATGAACGAGATCACGAGCGAGTTTGCCGGTGTCGTCAGCCGCGTCATCCCCGAGAACGGTCAGCTCGTGTCGCTCGGCGACGATTTGTTCTGGATCGAACCCTGATGGAAGCGCGACCGCACCCCCAACATATCCGCCGCGGCTTTGCCGAGCTGCTCGCCGACCGGCGCGGACACCTCGACGCGCCGCACTTCCCCGAACAAGTGGCCGCGATCGTCGCCGTGATGGTGGGCGCGCTGCGCGGCGGCAAGAAGATCTATTGGTGCGGCAACGGCGGCAGCGCGGCCGACGCGCAGCATCTCGCCGCCGAATTCAGCGGGCGTTTCTTGCGCGAACGCGGCGGCTTGCCGTCCGAAGCGCTCACCGTCAACACCAGCGCCCTGACCGCGATCGCCAACGACTTCGGCTTCGAGCACGTGTTCGCGCGCCAAGTCGAAGCGTTCGTGCAAGCCGGTGACGTCGTCGTCGGCATCACCACCAGCGGCTCGTCGCCCAACGTGTTGCGCGCCATCGAAGCGGCGACGCGGCTCGGCGCGACGACGGTGGCGTTCACCGGTAACGGCGGCGGCCCGGTAGCCGAGCTGGCCGATTTGGTGCTGCTCGGACCGCGCGGTTACAGCGCGATCGTGCAAGAAGTGCACATCACGCTCGGCCACATCATCTGCGACCTCGTCGAACAAGACCTCCTCCTCGCATGACGCCGGCGGTGCGACCGGCCGTGTTTCTCGATCGCGACGGAACGCTGATCGAGGACCGGGGTTTCCTCGGCGATCCGGCCGGCGTCACGCTGCTGCCGACGGTGGTCGACGCGCTGCGCCTGCTGGCGGACCACAACTACGCGACGATCGTGATCTCGAACCAATCGGGGATCGCGCGCGGTTTGCTCGACGAAGCGCGCGTGCGCAGCGTCAACGCAGAGATCGTGCGCCGGCTCGACGGCGACGGGATCGCCATCGACGGCTGGTACTGGTGCCCGCATTACGATGAAGGTTGCGACTGCCGCAAGCCCGAGCCGGCGCTGCTCCATCGCGCGGTTCGCGAGCACGCGCTGACGCTCGCGGGCGCCGCGATGGTCGGCGATCGCGGCAGCGACGTCGAGCTCGCGCTGCGCGTCGGCATCCCCGGGATCGCCGTTCCGGGACCGCACCCCTACGTGGGACCGGAACCCGATCTGCGCGCGAACACGCTGCTCGAAGCGGCGGAATGGATCGTGCGGCGTGGCCACTGAGGTTGCGGTGCCGCGGGCGAGCGAACTGCTCGAACGCATGGCGGGGCGGCGCGTGGTCGTGATCGGCGACGTGATGATCGACGAGTGGATCTGGGGCCGCGTCTCGCGCATTTCGCCCGAAGCGCCGGTGCCGGTCGTGGCGGTCCACGATCATTCGTTCACGCTCGGCGGCTCCGGCAACGTCGCGAACAACCTGCGCGCGTTGGGCGCCGCGGTCGCGTTCGTCGGCGTGGTCGGTGCGGATGCGGAGGGCGAGCAGGTCCGCGCACTGCTCGCCGGCATCGCCTGCGATACGACGGGGTTGTTGACGCTCGACGACCGGCCGACGACGCGCAAGACGCGCATCGTGGCCCACAACCAGCAGGTCGTGCGGGCTGATTGGGAATCGACCGCGCCGTTGCGCGACGCGGACCGCGCGCGCATCGTCGCGGCCGTGCGTGCCGCCGTCGACGGCGCGGACGCGGTCGTGCTGAGCGATTACGCCAAAGGCCTGTTGCATCGCGACATCGTCGCCGCGGCGCTGGCCGCACCGGTCGTGGTCGCGGATCCCAAACCCGGCAACGTCGACCTATTCGCCGGCGTCACGTGCATCGCACCGAACGTGGCGGAGACCGCACGCGCGAGCGGCATCCCGATCGTCGATGACGCCTCGCTGGAGCGGGCCGCGCGCGCTTTGCTCGAGCGCCTCGGCTGCCGCTACGTGCTCGTCACGCGCGGCGAGCACGGGATGTCGTTGTTCGGCAGTGACGGCACGACCGCGCACATTCCGTCGGTCGCGCGTACGGTGTTCGACGTCAGCGGCGCCGGCGACACCGTCGTGGCGGTGCTGACGCTGGCGCTCGCCGCGCGCGTTCCGATTCTCTCCGCGACGCAGCTCGCCAACTTCGCGGCCGGCGCCGTCGTGGAGAAGCTCGGCACCGCGACCGCCTCACCGGCCGAGATCGTGGCGTTGATGGAACACGATGCCGGACGCTGACGATTTCATCGCGCCGGTGCTCGACCGCGCGGGTGCCGTGGCTTTTCGCGAGGCGCTGCGCGCGCGCGGCAAGGTCGTCGTGTTCACCAACGGCTGCTTCGACGTCGTGCACGCCGGACACACGCAGTACTTGGCGTGGGCGCGCGCGCAAGGTGACGCCTTGATCGTCGGGCTCAACGGCGACGCTTCGGTGCGCGGCCTCAAGGGGCCGCAGCGACCGTTCGTGCCGTTCGCCGGGCGCGCCGCGGTGCTGGCCGCACTGCGCAGTGTCGATGCGGTCGTCGGGTTCGACGAATCTACGCCGGTCGCGTTGTTGGCCGCGCTCCAACCCGACGTGCACGTGAAGAGTGCGCAATACCGCATCGAGGAACTGCCCGAACGCTACGTGGTCGAATCGAGCGGCGGCCGCATCGCGCTCGCGCCGCACCTGCACGGTCAGAGCACGACCGACCTCGTCGCGACGATCCGTTCGCGGCCGTGATCCTTGCGCTCACCGCCAACGGCCCGGGCGAGTTCGCGGGTTGGGTGCGGCCGTTGCTCACCGCGCTCTACGCGCGCGAACCGCAGCTCGACGCGCGCATCTTCTGCGTCCCCGACGACTACGCGACCGGCCACGAGGCTGCGTACGTGCGCGAGCTCTTTCCCCGCGCGACGGTGTACGCTCCGGGCGAGTACCTGCGCTTCGCGCTCGGCCGCCCGTTACCGGGTTTGCCGGCCCGCGCGGACGGCGTGCTCTATCTGGGCGGCGATCTGATGCACGCGGCACGCGTGCACGACCGCCTGGGCGGCGTCGCCGATGCATACAAATTTTCGCGCCGCAAGTTTGCGCACCGCTTTCGCCACGTGTTCGCCGTCGACGAGGCGAACCGCCGTCAGCTGCTCGGCTGGGGCGTGCCGGACGAGCGCATCGCGGTCGTGGGCAACCTCGTGATCGACGGTGCGGTGGGCGAAGCCGCAGGCGCCTTCGGCGGCTTCGCCGACGCGGATGCCGCGCGCGACGGCGTGATCTTCTTTCCCGGTTCGCGCAAGCACGAGATCGAGCAGATCTTCCCGATGTTCGTCCGCGCCGCGGTGCAGTTGCGGCGCCGGCTGCCCGGCGTGCCGATCGCGTTCGCACGTTCGCCCTTCACCAGCGACGCCGAATTGCGTAGCGCGCTGGCGCGCGGCGGCGTACGGGTCGCGTACGGCATTCCGTCGGTGCTCGCTCCGGACGGTGCCTCGCTCGAAGCCGCCGGCGAGCGCTTCGCGGTGGTGCGCGCCGCGATGCGCGCCGCGCAGGCCGCGCGCTTGGCGGTGGCGCTGCCGGGAACGAAAGTGATCGAGCTCGCCGCGCTCGGCGTTCCGGCGATCGTGATCACGCCGTCCAACGCGCCCGAGCTGGCGGTGATCAACGGGCCGCTGCAGTACGTCGGCCGCTTGCCGGTGGCCGGCGTTCCGCTCAAGCGCGCCGCGGCGGTGGCGGTCGCGAAGCGCTTCCGCTACTTTGCCCAGCCGAACATCGATGCGGGCCGCGAGATCGACGCGGAACTGCGCGGCACGCAGCTGCCCTCGCACATCGCGCACGTCGCGGCCGAACGCTACGCGGACCGGGCGTGGCTGGCCGCGGCCGGCGCGGAGTTGCGCGCGCTGTACGCGGCGCACGCCGGGGCGGCCGGACGGATGGCCGGCGCCCTTCTCGAAGACCTCGCGCCGGTGACGGTGCCGGGATGAGTTCCATGAAGATCAGCGTGGTGATCGCGACCCGCAACCGCGCGGCGCTGCTCGACGGCGCGCTGACGTCGCTGCGCGGTCAGCTCGGCGCGCCCGAGATCGAAGCGATCGTCGTCGACAACGGCTCGAGCGACGATACGCGCGCGGTCGCCGAGCGCCACGGCGCGACGTATGCGTTCGAGGCGATCCCGAACCGCGCGCGCGCGCGCAACGGCGGCCTGGCCGTCGCGACCGGCACGATCGTGCTGTTCGTCGATGACGACGTCGTGCTGCCGCCGTATTTCGTCGCTGCGCACGCGCGCGCGCACGCCGCCGAGATCTTTCCGCACGTCGTGACCGGGCCGATCATCAACGTGCCGTCGGCCGGCGTGCGACCGGTGCCGACGTTCCTCAACGCGTCGAACGCGTTCTTCTGCACGTGCAACGTGTCGGTGCCGCTGAGCGCACTGCAAGCGGTGGGCGGGTTCGACGAGAGCTTCGACGCGTACGGCTGGGAAGACACCGAGCTCGGCGTGCGGCTGCGCAACTTCGACGTGCGCCGGCGCTTCAGCTGGGAAGCCTACCTGTGGCACATCAAACCGCCGGCGACCGAAACGCTCGACGCGGCGCTCGAGAAAACGATCGAGAAGGCGCGCATGGCGGCGAAGTTCGTGCGCAAGGACCCCTCGCACCGCGCGAAGCTCGCGACCGGCGCGTACGCCCTCAACCGTTTGCGCGCGCACGTGCTGGCACCGCGCGCCGCGCAGGCGTGGCTGGCCGGGGTCGCGACGAGCGCGCGCGTTCCGGCGCCGCTGGCTCGCGTCGCGCGCGGACTCGTGCTCGACGGCGTCTACGTCGACGAGCTCGAGCGCGCGCTGGATTCGCCCTCGGGCGAATCCGAGTGAGCCGCGTGCTGCTCGTGCGTCTCGACGGCATCGGTGACGCGTTGATCTGCACGCCGCTGATCGCCGCGCTGCGCGCCGCGGGCCACGAGCTCGGCCTGGCGCTGAGCGACCGCAATGCCCAGGTCTTCGCGCCCGATACCGCCGTGGCAACCCACGTGCTGGAACGCATCCCGTGGCCGCGGCACGGCTCGACGCCGGCCTCACGCGCGCGCGCCGACGAGCAGATCGCCGCCGGCGGTTACGACATCGCGTTGATCGCGAGCGAAGAGCCCGAGGCCTACGAGCTGGCGGCGCCGGTGCCGCAGCGCGTCGGCTTCACGACCGGTTGGGCCAAGCCGTTCAAGTCGGCCTGGATCAAGCGCCGCGTGACGCGCGCGATCTCGCGCGCCGCCACCGTGCGCGGCGGCGACGCGCACGAGGCCGAGATCATGCTGCGGCTCGGCGCCGGCCTCGTCGCCGGGCCGCCCGAACGCGACGCGACGCGCCTGCGGCGGTGGATCACCGGTGACATCCCGCTGCCCGAACGGCGCGGCATCCTCGTGCAGCTCGGCCGCAAGTGGAACGCGCTCGGGCTCGCCGACGCGCTGCTGGCGCGGCTGTGGTCGGCGCTGCGCGAGCGCGGTGCGCGCTTCATCGCCGCACCCGGCGAACGCGCCGCGCTGAGCGCGCAGTTCCCCGCCTTCGACGTCGAGGCGCCCGCGACGACGCGGTCCTGGATCGCCGCCGTCGACGCCGCCGCCGCGGTCGTGACGCCGGATACCGGCGCCGCGCACGTGGCCGGCATGATCGGCGTGCCGGTCCTCGACGTCTTCCCCGACGCGCACTTCGACGCGCAGACGCGCCGCTGGCGGCCGTGGGCGAGCTCGAGCATCGTCGTGCGCGCGAGCGAAATCGCGCGCGCACCCGAGTTGCTGATCGCGCAGGCACTCGATGCCCTCTGATCGCGCGCTGCTGATCGCCGCCGGCGGCGGCCTCGGCGACACGCTGCTGGCCGGCGTCGTCGCGCACGCGCTGCGCTCGCGGTTCGCGCACGTCGATGCGCTGGTGCTGCCGGCGCATCGCGCGCTGGCAGAACACGATCCGGCGATCGACCGGGTGCACGTGCTGGCGTCACCCGTGCCGACGGCCGAAGACCTGCGCGGCGCCGGGTTCGACGCCGCGGTGGTGACGTGGGCGACGTTCACCAACGCCATGGTTCCGGCGCTGGCGGCGATTCCGGTGCGCGTCGGACAGGCGCGCCGCTTGTACTCGTGGCTGTTCACCGAGCGCGTCGTCGTGCGCAGCGAACGCGGCGACCGGAGCTCGCACTGGACGCAGATTCTGCTCGACTACGCGCGCGCCATCGGCTGCGACGTTGCCGACGCGCGGCCGGCGTTCCGGCCGAACGAAAACGATCGCCGCGCCGCCGACGAGCTGCTCGCCGCGCGCGGCATCGACGGACCGTTTGCGATGCTGCACCCTTCCCGCGGCCTCGCCGCACAGCGCGAGCGCTGGCCGGCCGCCGGTTTCATCGCGCTGGGGCGGAGCTTACGCGAGCGCGACGGATTGCCGCTGCTGATCAGCGGCACCGCCGCCGAGACCGCGCTGGCCGAGGCGATCGCACGCGGTGCGGGTGCGATCTCGATCGCCGGCGCCACCGCGATCGGCACGTTCGCGGCGCTGGCCGAACGCGCGCGCTACGTCGTCGCGATGGATTCGGGTCCGATGCACGTCGCGGCGGCCGTGGGTGCGCCGACGGTCGGCATCTTCGCGCTGCAGTGCGATGAACCGGATCGCTGGGCGCCGCTCGGACCGCACACCGCCGTGGTGCGTCCGGTCTACCCGTGCCCGCCGTGGCACCGCAAGGAAACCTGCCCCGATTTCGCCTGCGTGCGCCATCTCGACACCGCCGCGATCGTGCGCGCGCTCGACGGACTGCTGGCGACGATCCCCGAACCCGAGCGGCTCTGACATGCCGCGCCTCACGATCCAGCTCTGCACCTACAACCGCGCGCGGCTGCTCGAGCGCGTGCTCGAAGCGCTGTTCGATCAGACCGTCCCCGACGACGCCTACGAGGTCGTGCTGGTCAACGACGGCTCCCGCGACGACACAAGTGAAATCATCGAGCGCGTGCGCCCGCTGGCGCGCTGCGCGTTCATCACGATCGAGCAGGCGAACGCGGGACTCGCGCGCGCGCGCAACGCCGGCATCGCCCGCTCGAGCGGCGAGCGCATCGTCTTCATCGACGACGACGTGCTGCCGACGCCGGTCTTTGCCGCCGAACATCTGGCCAGCGACGCGCGCCACGGCGACGTGATCGTGCGCGGCGCGGTGATCAACACCGAGAGCTTCGACGACCTGCCGGTTCCGGTGTGGACGCCGGCCAACTACAGCGCCAACTATTTCTGGACCAGCAACGTCTCGCTGCGCCGCGCGCGCCTCGACCGCGCCGGTGGCCGTTTCGACGAATCGTTCACCGAATACGGTTGGGAAGACATCGAGCTCGGCATGCGTTTGCGCGCGCTCGGCACGCGGGCGGTATTCAATCGCTACGCGGTGGCCTTTCACTACAAACCGCGCGCGGTCCGCACCGACCTGGCGAGCCGCGAGCGCCAAGTGCGCGCGCAGGCGCGCACTGCCGTCCAGTTGCGCGCCAAGCACCCGAATTGGCGGGTCGATCTGGCGATCGGCAACACGCCGCCGCAACGCGCGCTTGGCCGCTTGCTGGCGCGCAGCGGGATCGCGCGTGCCGTCGCGCCCGTGGCGGCCGCGTATTACGACGAGCTCGACGGCGCCGAAGCGGCCGCGCAAGAACGGCCTTGAGCGTCGACCGGATCCTCCTTTCGCGGCTCGACCGCGTCGGCGATCTCATCCTGTCCACCCCGGCCATCGCGACGGTGCGCCGGGCGTTTCCGCGCGCCCGCATCACGATCGCGTGCAGCGAGTACAACGCGGTCGTCGTCGAGCACAGCCCCGACGTCGACGCTGTCGCGTGCTTGCCGCCGTTCACCGCCCCGCAGAAGTTCGGCGCCACGTTTCGCGGTGCCGATCTGGCGATCGCCCTCGCGCCGAACGCTGCCGACATGCGGCTGGTCGCCGCCACGCGCGCCCCGCGCCGCATCGGGTACACCTACGAGCGGCGTTACCTGACGCGCCTGATCGCCCGGCGCTGGCTGACCGATTGCCTGATCAGCAACGCGGATCCCGACAAATGCGAGCGCGATCCGCACCGCATCGTCATGCACGAGGTGAACCAGGTGCTGGCGCTCGCGCAGCGCGCCGGCGCGACCGAAATCGTGCCGGACTTGCGCGTGGTGATCACCGACGCGGACCGGGCCGCGGTCACCGACTTCCCGCCCGATCCGGTCATCATCCACCTGGGCCGGCGCTGGACCGAGCACGGCAGCACCGCCGCGAGCCTGCTCGAGCTCTTCCGGCAGCTGCGCCCGCTCGGCCGGCCGCTGGTGGCGACCTACGGCGCGGACGCGGTGGAGCTGGCCGGTGCGGTACGCGCGGCCGGCGTCGCGGACCGGGTCGCCGGCGGCCTCACGTTCGGCCAGTGGGCGGCCGCGTTCGAGCGCGCGGCCTGCATCGTCACGATCGACACCGGCGCCACGCACGTCGCAAGCGCGGTGAAGCGGCCGACGATCGTCCTCTTCGAGCACACGTACTTTTGGCTCAACTCGCAGGAATGGTCGCCGTACCGGGTGCCGAACGCCGTCCTACGCAAGCCCCCGACCGATGCGCCGGCAGCCCTCGAGACGTCGCGCGCCGAGATCGTCGCGGCGGTTGCCCGCCTACTATGACCGACCAGCTTCAACTTTCCGTCGTCGTTCCGACGTACAATCGCCTCGACACGCTGCGCTACGTCATCCCGTCGCTGGTGGCGCAAGATCTGCGCCCCGACGCCTTCGAGGTGATCGTCGCCGATTCGCAGTCCAACGACGGCACGGCCGAGTATCTGGCCGAGATCGCGCGCACCTCGCCGAACGTGCGTCACCTGCCCGGCCCCTACACGGGCCGCGCCGGCGCGCGCAACGCCGGCATCGCGGCTGCGCGCGCCGCGCTCGTGCTTTTCACCGACGCCGACATCATCGCAGCGCCGGACTTGCTCGCGCGTCATCTCGCGCGGCACGCCAAGGGTCCGGGGCGCGCGGTGATCGGCTGCGAGATCCAGGTCGACTCGTACGAAGAGTACCTGCGCAAGAGCGCCGATCCGGCGGCGCGCGATTCGCTGCACCCGCCGACGCGCAAGCGCCTGACGTGGCTCTATTTCATGACCGGCAACTGCTCGGTGCGGCGCGAGGACCTCGACCGCGTCGGCCGCTTCGACGAAGCGTTCACCGGCTACGGACACGAGGACCTCGAGCTCGGCTACCGGCTGCAGCACGCGGGCGTGGCGATCGAATACGCACCCGAAGCGGTGAACTATCACTGGCACCCGGTGCCCTACGCTGAGCAGCAGGGGCGGATGGAGCTCGCCGGCCGCTCGACCGTGCGCTTCTTTCGCAAACACCCGACGTTCGACGTGCGCTTGCGCTTGGGCATGACGCCCCTGTCGCTGGCGCTGCACGACGCGGTCGACCGCATTCCACCGTTGCGGCGCTGGATCGACGCCGGCGCCAAGGCGCCCGGCTTCGCGCGCACGCTCTCGTTCCAATATCACTACCTCACCGGCATCAAGGCGGCATTACGTGACCCATCCTGACTTCGCGCGCGTATCCTGCGGAGCGCTCAGCGCGAACGACGTCGACCGCGACGTCCAGCTCTCGGGCTGGGTCCACCGCCGCCGCGATCACGGCGGGCTGATCTTCATCGATCTGCGCGACCGCGACGGCCTCACCCAGATCACCTTCGATCCGGCGGACGCCGCCACGTTCAAGGTGGCCGAGACGTTGCGCAGCGAGTTCGTCGTGCGCGTGCGCGGTCGGGTGCGGCTGCGCCCGGCCGGCACCGAGAACCCCAAGCTCGCGACCGGCGCGATCGAAGTTCCGGTGGCGCAGCTCGAGCTGCTCAACCGTTCCGAAACGCCGCCGTTCGTCGTTGCGTCGGACGATCCGGTCGACGAGAACGTGCGGCTCAAATACCGCTACCTCGATCTGCGCCGTACGCGGATGCAACACAACCTGATCTTGCGTCACCGCATCATCAAGACGATGCGTGACTATTTCGACGACCACGACTTCATCGACGTCGAGACGCCGATCCTGATCAAGTCGACCCCCGAGGGCGCGCGCGACTACCTGGTGCCCAGCCGCATCTACCCCGGCACGTTCTACGCGCTGCCGCAGTCGCCGCAGATCCTCAAGCAGCTGCTGATGGTCGGCGGCATCGGCCGCTACATGCAGATCGCGCGCTGTTTCCGCGACGAGGACCCGCGTGCCGACCGGCAACCCGAATTCACCCAGATCGACGTCGAGATGTCGTTCGTCACCGAAGACGACGTGATCGAAATGATGGAGGGCTGCATTCGCGACGTGTGGTTCCGCGCGCTCGACCACACGATCGGAGAGATTCCGCAGCTCACGTATCACGAAGCGATCCGCCGGTTCGGCAGCGACAAACCCGACCTGCGGTTCGGGCTCGAGCTGGTCGACGTCGCGGAGCTCTTCCGCGGCAGCGACTTCAAGCTGTTCCACACGCTGGCCGAAACGCCGGGCAACCGCGTGATCGCGCTGCGCTATCCGGGCGGTGCGTCGCTCTCGCGCCGCGACTTCGACGCGCTGACCGAAACCGCGAAATCGTTCGGCGCGAAGGGGCTGGCGTACATCACGCTGGCCGACGACGGCGCCAAAGGCCCGATCGTCAAGTTTCTCGGCGACGCGACGATCGCCGCGCTGCGCGCCGAAACGATGTCCGGGAACGGCGATGCGATCCTGTTCGTCGGCGAACGCGCGCACGAGGCCTCCGATATCGCCGGCCGGCTGCGGCTCGAGATCGGCGACCGGCTCGGTTTGCGCGACCCGGCCGCGTACAAGTTCTGCTGGGTGCGCGGGTTCCCGCTCTTCGAGCGCGATCCGGACTCCGGCGAGATCACGTTCACGCACCATCCGTTTACCGCGCCGGCACCGGGTCAGCAAGAGCTCTTCGACAGCGATCCGCTGGGCATGACGGCGCAGCACTACGACCTGGTGCTCAACGGCTACGAACTCGGCAGCGGCTCGATTCGTAACCACAACGCGGACTATCAGCGCAAGATCTTCGTGCGCTTGGGCCTCACCGACGAGCAGATCGACGACCGCTTCGGATTCTTCCTCGAAGCGCTGCGTTACGGCGCGCCGCCGCACGGCGGCATGGCGCTGGGCATCGACCGCATCGCGATGGTCGCGTGCGCGACGACCAACATTCGCGACGTGCTCGCGTTCCCGAAGAACCAGTCGGCGCGAGACGTGATGATGGACACGCCGTCGAGCGTGCCCGACAACTTGCTGCGCGACGTCGGCCTGCAACTGCGCCAGAAGCCGGCCAATTAGCACCGCAATGAATTCAACGCCGCTCATCGAGTTCGACCGGGTCAGCATGACGTTGGGCCGTACGCCGGTGCTGGACGGCATCGACCTGAGCATCGAGGCCGGGGAGTTCGTGTGCGTCGTCGGGCCGTCGGGCTGCGGCAAGACGACGATGTTGCGGCTGCTCGGCGGGTTGCTCGAACCGACGGCGGGCGAGGTGCGCTTCGCCGGCCGGCGCGTCACCGAACCGCGGGCCGACATCGCGATCATGTTTCAGGACTACGGCCGGGCGCTGTTGCCGTGGCGCACCGTTGCCGGCAACGTCGCGCTGGCGCTCGAAGCGCTCGACGTGCCGCGCGACGAGCGGCCCGAACGCATCGCGGCCGTGCTCGCTACCGTCGGTCTCGCGGACAAAGCCGAGCGCTATCCGAGCGAGCTGTCCGGCGGGATGCAGCAGCGGCTGCAGATCGCGCGGTGTCTCGCGCAGCGCCCGCAGGTGCTGCTGATGGACGAGCCGTTCGGCGCGCTCGATGCGATGACGCGCCAGACGCTGCAGGACGAAGTGCTCTCGATCGTCGCCGGCAGCGGTGCGACGGTGTTCTTCGTGACGCACGATCTCGAGGAAGCGGTCTATCTCGGCAACCGCGTGATCGGCTTGAAGCCGCACCCCGGCCGCATCGCGAGCGACGTTACCGTGACATTGCCGCGCCCGCGCAATCAGCTCGCGACGCGCGAGGATCCGGAATTCGCGCGACTGCGCCGCCACCTGTTCGACTTCATCAAGGCGGGCGAAGGATGAACTGGGCGCGGTTGCGCGGCCTCGCATTTCCGGTGGCGCTGCTGGTGGTCGCGCAGATCGCCGCGATGGCGACGCATCTGCAGAGCTACACGCTGGCCGCGCCGTCCGAGGCCCTGGCGGCGGGCGCGCGCGCCGTCGCCGACGGCAGCCTCTTCGTCGCGACCGTGCAAACGCTGGCCAACGCCTTCGGCGGCCTGGCGCTGGGCGGGGTGCTCGGCTTGATCGCCGGAATTCTGCTCGGCAGCAACGCGATCGCCGACCGGTTGATGGAATTCTCCGTCGAGGCGCTGCGCCCGATTCCGTCGGTGGCTTTGATTCCGATCGCGATGCTGACGTTCGGTTTCGGTTTTCGCATGGAGATCGCGATCGTCGCGTTCGCTGCGTTTTGGCCGGTACTGATCCTCACGCGCAACGCGGTCGCCGGCATCGATCCGGCGCTGCTCGACGTCGCGCGCGTGTTGCGGCTGACGCCGCTCGCGCGCACGGTCAAGATCGTCTTGCCGGCCGCGCTGCCGCGCATCTTCGTGGCTTTTCGACTGGCCGCCGGAATCGCGCTCACCGTCGCGGTGACGGTCGAGGTCTCGACCAATCCGCTGGGTTTGGGCTACGGGATGATTCTGGCCGAGCAATCGCTGCATCCCGATCTGATGCTGGCCTATCTGGTCTGGATCGGCATCCTCGGCTGGGGGCTGAACTTCGCGATCACGCACGCGCAGCGCCGGCTCTTCGGGCGTTCGGCGCTCGTGGGCCCGCCGCTGTGAGCCGCGCCGGCTGGCGTCTGGCGAGCCTCGTGGTCGGCGCGCTCTTGATCGCAGCCTGGCAGCTGATGGCGAACGCGCACGTCATCTCGCCGGTGTACCTGCCCGGACCCGATCGCACGTGGAACGCGCTCGTGCACGGGTTTGCGAGCGGCGCGCTGTCCGATCAGTTGTGGCAGACGGTGCAGCGCATGCTGCTGGGCTGGCTGCTCGCGTCGCTCGTCGGCGTGGCGATCGGCGCGGCGATCGGGCTCTCGCCGCCGGCGCGCGCGTATCTCGGCCCGACGCTCGAATTCATGCGGCCGCTCCCGGCCTCGGCCGTGATTCCGCTCGCGATCGTCTTCTTCGGGCTGTCCGACGCGATGGTGCTGGGCGTGATCGCGTTCGGTGCGGTGTGGCCGACGCTGCTCGCGACCGTGCACGGTTTCGCCGCCGTCGAGCCGTGCCTGTATGAGGTCTCGCGCGCGCTCGGCCTGTCGCGGCTCGCGGTGATCTGGAAGATCGCGCTGCCCAGCTCGCTGCCCGACATCCTCGGCGGGATGCGCTTGAGCTTGACCGTGTCGCTGATTCTGGCCGTCGTCGGCGAGATGCTGGCGTCGCGGCCGGGACTCGGCAGCGGGATCCTCGTCGCCGCGCGCACCTTTCACGCGCCCGATCTGTATGCCGGCGTCGTGTTGCTCGGCGGGCTCGGTTACGTCACGGCGCAAGGCCTCTTCGCACTCGAAGCGCGCTTGCTGCGCTGGCGCCGCACCGCTTAGCTGTCCTTCGACTACGCTTCGCTCCGCTCAGGATGACAATTTAGGAAACGAGCATGTCGCGCGGGTTGATGTTCGAGGTGATCAGGTTTTCTTTTTTGGCCAGGTCGATCCACCATTGGATCTGGGCCGCGCTCACCGGAACGCTGAAGGTGGGAATCAGCGTTTCCGCCACGATCGCCGGCGGCTGTTTCGTCCACTTGCCGAGGCTTTCGAGTGCGGCGGCATTGTTGGCTTTGAGGTAGGCGATCGATTCGGTCAGCCCGTCGCGGAACGCGTGCACGGCCGCGATGTTCTTGACGGCCCAGTCCTTCATCGTCGCGTAGCAGTCGATGATCGTGCCGTTCGGAACCGTCGCCAAGAAATCGTCGAACTGGTAGCCGATCTTCTGATCGAGGATGCGATGATAGAACGGATCGACGATGATCGCGACGTCGATTTGACCCGCTTTGAGCAGATCGGGCATCTGCGGGAACGGCACTTCGACGAACGTGATGCCGTTGGGGCTGACGTTCTTCTCGCCGAGATACCGCAGCGCCATGATGTGAAAGTACGACTTGAGGCCGGCCACGGCGACCTTCTTACCGGCAAGGTCTTTGGCCGACTTGATGCCGCTGTCGGTGCGGGCCAGCATGCCGACGTTCTTCGGGACCGGAAACTGGACGCAGGTCGCGACCGCCGCCAGCCCGATGCCGGCTTCCTGCGCCGGCAGCATCGAGACGAGCACCGATGAGCCCATCTCGGCCGAACCCGACTGCAGCGCGCTGATCAGCACGCCTTGGTTGGCAACCGCGGTCAGCGAGACGTCGAGGTTGCGCTTCTGAAAGAAGCCCTGGTCGACGCCGACGTAGAGCGGCAGCTCGTCGACGATCGGGATATAGGCGACGCGGATAGTCGTGGCCGCCTGGACGGGGGCCGGGCGCAGCACCGTGCCGGCCGCCACGGCTGCGGCAGATCCGGCCAGAAACGTCGTTCGCGTTGTCATGGGCGGACCTTGGGGTTGGGGAACTGAACGTCCTTCCGATGATCAAAGGCTTTGGACGTTTCCTGATGCGCGGCAACGTGATCGATCTCGCGGTCGCGGTGGTGATCGGCGCGGCCTTCGGTGCGGTCGTCACCGCCCTCGTCAAGGACCTTATCACACCGCTGATCGCCGCGGCGGTCGGCAAACCGGACTTTTCCGCGCTGGCGTTTACCGTGAACGGCAGCCGGTTTGGGGTCGGTGACTTCACCAACGCCGTCGTGTCGTTCGTGCTCGTCGCCGTCGCGGTGTACTTCTTCGTTGTGGCCCCGCTCAATGCGGTGACGGAACGGTTCAAGAAACCCGAGGCCGAGCCGGTGGCGATGCGCGAATGTCCCGAATGCCTGAGTGATATCCCGGCCGCCGCGAAGCGCTGCAAGTACTGCACGTCGACCGTCAGCAGCTGACGGCGTGTCGTTCGTCGTCGCCGTCGACATCGGCGGAACGTTCACCGATCTCGTCGCGTTCGACCGCGCGACGAACCGGGTGCTGTACACGAAAAGCCCGACGACCTACGGGAATTTCGCCGACGGCATCATGGAGTGTTTCGGCAAGACCGCACTCTCGCCGCGCGACGCCGCGCTGGTCAATCACGGCACGACGCTGGTGATCAATGCGATCGTGCAGCGCAACGGCGCGCGCGCGGCGCTGGTCACGACGGCCGGCTTTCGCGACGTGCTCGAAATCGCGCGCGGCAACCGCCCGGATCCCTTCGACCTCCACTACCGTCGCGACGAGCCGCTCGTGCCGCGCGAGCTGCGGTTCGACGTGCGCGAACGGATGGACGCGCGCGGCGAGGAGGTCGAGCCGCTCGACGTCGCGGCCCTGGCCAGGCTCGCGGAACGGCTGCGCGCGGAAGCGGTCGAAGCGGTCGCGGTCTTCTTCCTGCACTCCTTTGCGAACCCGCAGCACGAGATCGAGGCCGCGGAGGTGCTGCGTCGCCTCCTGCCGGGCGTGTTCGTCACCTACAGCACCGAATTGACGCGCGAGTGGTACGAGTACGAGCGCACGTCGACGGTCGCCGCAAACGCCTACGTGGGGCCGAGCGTCAGCACGTATATCCGGCGCATCGAGCACGATCTCAAAGCCGGCGGATTCGGCGGCAACCTCTACATGATGGGGTCGAACGGCGGCGTGCTCTCGACCGACCGCACGTGCCGCCAGCCGATCGCGCTGGTCGAGAGCGGACCGGTCGGCGGTTGCATCGGCGCGGCCGCGTACGCGCAAGCGCTGGGCTACGACAACGTGATCGCCTTCGACATGGGCGGCACCACGGCCAAGTGCGCGCTGGTGGAAGGCGGGCGCTTCGCCGTCGATTCGGTGTACTACGCCGCCGGCTACAAGTACGGCTTTCCGGTCAAGTCGCCGGTCGTGAACATCGTCGAGGTCGGCTCCGGCGGAGGGTCGATCGCGTGGCTCGACTCGCAACGGCGCCTGCACGTCGGGCCGCAGAGCGCGGGCTCGACGCCCGGCCCGGTGTGTTATGGGCGCGGCGGAACGCAGCCGACGGTCACCGACGCGAACCTCGTGCTGGGCCGCATCAACGCGGAACATTTTCTGGGCGGTGAGCTGCGGCTCGACGTCGCGGCGGCGCAACGCGCGATCGAAGACGAGATCGCGCGTCCGCTGGGTTACGCCGACGGCGAAGGCATCGTGCGCATGGCCGACGGCATCCTCTCGATCGCCACCGTGGTCATGGCCGGCGCGCTGCGGCGCATCTCGGTCGAGCACGGCCGCGACCCGCGCGATTTCGTGCTGTTCTGCTACGGCGGCGGCGGACCGTTGCACGGCTCGGCGCTGGCGCACGAGCTGGCGATTCCGACCGTCGTCATCCCGCCCGAACCCGGCACGTTTTCCGCCACCGGCATGCTGTTGGCCGACGCGCGCCTCGACGACGCGATCACCTTCACCGAGCCGCTCGAAGAAGCCACCCTCGCGCGCCTGGAAGCGGCGTGCGGCGAACTCGAGGCCAACCTCGCGAGCGCGCTGAGCGCGGAGTTCGGCGCGACCGAACACCGCTTCGAACGCTTTGCCGAGATGCGTTACCGCGGGCAGCGCCACAACATCAAGGTACCGCTGCCGCGCGCGGCCGATCTGGCGGCGATTCGCGCGGCCTTCGAACGCGATTACCTGCGCCGCTACGGGCACGCGGATTCGACCGCGCCGGCCGAGTTTCAAGCCGTGCACGTCTCCGGCTTCGCGCGCATGGACCGGCCCGAGATCGCGCGGCTCCCGCGCACGGCGGGCCGCAGCGCGGCAACCGTTACCCGGCCGGTCTACTTCGCCGACGCCGGCGGCATGCTGGAGACCACCGTATACGACCGCTACGCGCTCGAGCCCGGCGCCGGCGGCGTAGGCCCCGCGCTGCTCGAAGAGTATGGCTCGACGACACTGGTGTGGCCGGGCGACCGGTTCACGATCGGCACCCTGCACGAAATCCGCATCGACTGCGCCGTCGAACGCGGGGTTGCGGAATGATCGCCGACCGTCCGCGCGTCGATCCGGTGACGCTCGAAGTGATCCGGCACGGCATCATCTCCATCGCCGACCAGATCGACGCCAACATGACGCGCACGGCCTACAGCGCGTACATCTACGAATACAAGGATTACGCCGTCGGCCTAGCCGGCCCGGACGGCGAGTTGCTGGCGCAGTCGACCGGTGCGATGCCGGTCTTCGTGGCCGACTCGGTCGGCATGGCGGTGCGCGACGGGCTCGCGATCTACGGCAAGGAGCGCCTGCGTTACGGTGACGTCGTGTTGTGCAATCACGCGGCGATCCAGGGCCAGCACCTCAACAACACGGTGATGTACACGCCGGTCTTCGCCGGGCCGCAGCGCGAGCGGCTGATCGGCTTCTACGCGATCAACGCGCATTGGTTCGACATCGGCGGATCCGCCGTCGGCTCGCTCTCGATGCGGGCCAAAGACATCTTCATGGAAGGCCTGCAGCTACGCACCGTCAAGCTGTGGTCGGCCGGCGAGCGCGTCGAAGAGATGTACCGCATCATCGAGAACAACACGCGCTTTCCACTGGAGGTGATGGGCGACATCGAGGCCCAGCTGGCGGGGTGTTTTCTCGGCCGCGATCTCACCGCGCGGCTGGCCGATAAGTACGGCGTCGAAACGTATCTCGGGGCGGTCGCTACGATCCTCGACCAAACCGAAGCCGCGACGCGCGAAAAGATTCGCGCCATTCCCGACGGGACGTACGTGGCGGAGTCGTTCCTCGACGACGACGGCGCCGGCACCGAGACGATCCCGATCGTCGTGCGCGTGATCGTCGCCGGCGACGAGCTGACGGTGGACTACTCCGATATCGCCGGCGAGGTCCGCGGTACGATCAACTCCGGCCGCTACGGCGGCGGCCGAACCGTCGCGCGCGTCGCCCTCAAGTACCTCATCGCCTACGACGAACCGGCCAACGAGGGGATGTTCCGCCCGCTGAAGCTGATCTTGCCCGACGGCAAGCTCGTGAGCGCGAAGCCGACGGCGCCGATGAGCAACTACTCGTTCCCGTTTCCGACGATCATCGACACGTTCATCAAGGCGTTGGAAGGGGCGCTGCCCGAGCGCGTGACCGGCGCGCACTTCGGTTCGTTCTCCTCGCTGCGTTTCATCGGCAAGAATCCGGACGGCTCGCCCTTCCAGTGCTACGACAGCGGTCACGGCGGCTGGGGCGCCTGCGCGACGCACGACGGCGCCGGTCCGTTCCGCACGATGGCGCACGGCGACACGCGC